>JBGTAU010000507.1:0-9136 GCA_041749675.1 Rhizobiaceae bacterium
AAAAACCGCGCCTTTTCAGGCGCGGTTCAGTAGATCTGCTCAATCTAAAATTTAGCTTACGATGTAAATATCTTCAATTGCAGCAATATCGATAGTGAAGGCGGTACCGTCAACCGTATAGCCCGTGAACGTATCCAGTAATTGAATTGGGAGCACATATCCGTCGATCACTTCACCGTCGACGAGTGGGTCATATGGGGTATCGTTGCGCACGTAGTTCCACACCCCATCGTTTTCAATCGAGAACGTTCCCCAAGTGCCCACAATGGTGTCGCTCAAAACAGCGCTTTCGCCGGCATCTATGTCTACGACGTCAACGTCACCGTTCAATGATTGCGCGGAGCCCGAAAATGTGATGAACCCCGCAAAATTGCCAGTTGGGTCAGTAATCGTTGGAGCGTCATTGGCACCAACGACATTGATGTACAATGGCGACAGTTCAGTGCCGTCAAGCGAAACAAGATTGAAAGTCTCATTGACCATCAAATCTCCATTCAATGCCTGTGTTGCCGCGCTTTCTTGGCTGAGCGCATAGGTCCAAGCACCGTTTTCATCAATGTTGAGTAAACCGTAGACACCAACATATTCACCGGCGTTCGCGATACCCGCTTCGCCTATATCGGCATCACTAACGATAGCGAGACCTGAGGCGTTGGCCTGCCCATCTTCATAAACAGTAGCAGTATCTGATTCTTCATTGTCGACAACATATTGCACACTCGCATCATCATTCGAGCCGTTGACCGTGATTTCAATGTTATCGAGTATCGCGCCATCGATGGCTGTGACGCCGAAGCTTTCTGTGCCGACATCCTCACCACCAAGCGCCTGTGTAGCGGCTCGGCTGTTATCGAGTTGATACGTCCAGCTTCCATCGGCTTGTAAATTCAAAGTGCCGTAAGTCCCATCCAATACAGTGGCGACAACGCCGGATTGTCCGGCATCTGCGTCGTTGACGAGGATTGATCCGCTCACCGAAGTCACCTCGCCATCATCTTCTGTAACAGCCCCTGAAAACACGCCTGAAACGGTGGGAACATCATTGGTACCGGTCACAGTAATATTAACCACGGCGATATTGGAAACGCCGGCACTGTTGGTGATTTGATAGGTGAAGGCCACATTGGCGCTCGTGCCGGCCGCCAAGTAGTCATAGGCTGTGCCTGGATCAAAGGTAAACGTTCCATTGGCGTTCAGCGCCAAAACCCCAAGTGCAGGACCGCTCGCCAAAGTCACTGTAAAAGCGCCACTGCCAGTATTGTCATTGCCGATCACACTCGAGCCAGCTCCCAATGCGCCGTTTTCGCTTACGGAAAACGCGTCGTTGGATGCAGTTGGCAGCGTATTGCCGTTGGCAAACGGATCAATGAATTGACCGCCTACTTTGATTTGGAAGCTTTCAATATTAGTCACAACAAGGTTCAGGCTTTGGATATAAAATGAACTGGTTTGCCCACTGCCAATGTGCGCAAGAAACGCCAGAATGTCGGCCTTCACCGCAGCATTTGCCCATTGCGCGGCTGTCATTTCAAAAACCACGCGATCGACACCGGAGCCGCCATTATAGATGTCAAAGCCACCGGCATCTGCGACGTTAAAAGTCAGCGTATCGCTGCCAGTGCCGCCATCAACATAGTCACTGCCGCGCCCGCCGTTGAGTGCGTCATTGCCGCTGTCACCAAACAGGAAGTCATTGCCGTCACCGCCGAAGACGGTGTCATTGCCAAATCCGGCGAAAACCAAGTCATTTCCAGCGCCTGCATTAATGACGTCGTTGCCGCCAAGACCGAAAATCAGATCACTCCCACCAGTTCCATTGATGGTGTTATTGTTATTGCTACCAATGCGTAGTGCCATGATAAACCTCCTGTTGTAACTGAGGCTTGAGTTGTAACTGCAACCTATTGGATTATTCAACCTTTAATTTATTATTTGCATCCGGAAGGTTAACTTGCGTGTATGCAGGCAATCATTCAGTCAACCCCACAAAACAAAACACCCGCCGAAAGGTTGGCGGGTGTGGGTCAGTTGGGCTTTGCCCGAATATCTGCGGCTTTTCAGCCAGCGTAAATTACAGGCTGGCTACAGCTTGGCGGGCAACGGCATAAATGTCGCCGCGGGCTAATCCGAGGTCTGACAATTCGCGGTTTGAAAGCTGGTTGAGTTCTGCAACCGTGTTGCGATATGTACGCCAATTGGCAAAAGATTTTTTCATGTTCATGGTGTTTCTCCTTTTGAGAAGCTACCGGTGTTCGCCTTGCCGAATGCTTTGGCTTAACCGATGACACTGATATAGCAGACCATGCCTCCAAGCAGCAGTGTTTATGTTGCAGCGCAGCAGTGCAAAAAATGCATGACCAATTATTAAGTTATGCAATTTTTAACTTTTAAGTAGACCTTACAAAGCCCGCTTTAGGGTTCACCAAAGGCGGGCTTTGCCAGTCACAATCAAATATTGAGCGTTATCAAATGTTGACCTGCGCTCCAATCTCCACGACCCTGCCCGCAGGGATTTGGAAATAGTCTGTCGCCGTTGCGCCATTGCGCGAGAGATACATAAATAGGCGACTCTGCCATGCGGGCATCGCACTTTTGGCGGATAGGCGCAGGTTGCGGCGCGAGACGAGGAAAGACGTTGTCATAATGTCAAACTTCCAACCATGCTTGGCGCACAAAGCTAAAGCTGCTGGAATGTTGGGCTCATCCATATAGCCGAACGTGATCACGACACGGCGAAATTGCGGCACGAGTTGCTCAATGGCAACGCGGTCCTCATCGCCCACACGCGGCTTGTCGGATGTCACCACGGTCAAGATCACATTGTCTTCATGCAGCGATTTGAAATGCTTTAAACTATGCAGAAGGGCAATCGGCGCTTGCTCGGGATGGGCCGTGAGAAACACGGCCGTGCCGGGTATGCTCGGCGGCATCTTGCGGGCGAGAGACTTCAAGAGATCACTGAGTTGCATTTCGCTCTCAGCGTCCTTGCGCGCCAACACTTGGGTTCCGCGTATCCATGTCCACATCACGATGCAGACCAGCGCGGCAATTATGAGCGGCACATAGCCGCCATCGAGAATTTTCATGAGATTGGCTCCCAAAAAAACAAGATCAATCACGAGGAATGGAACGATGAGTATTGTTGCTGCCCAAAGCGGCCAGCCCCAGTGCCGATTGACCACGATCACAGCAAGAATGGCCGTGATAACCATGGTTCCGGTCACAGCGATGCCATAGGCATTGGCAAGGCCCGACGATGATCCGAATGTCAGCACCAGCGCAATCACGCCTGCCATCAACATCATGTTTACGCCGGGCATAAAGATCTGGCCGGACTGCGCTTCCGATGTGTGCATAATGCGCATACGCGGCAATAGTTTCAGCTGAATGGCTTGGCGCGTCAGCGAATAAGCGCCCGTAATCACGGCTTGGCTGGCGATAATTGTTGCGGCTGTGGCAAGGATAACCATTGGCAGCAATGCCCATTGCGGGTAAAGCAAGAAAAATGGATCTGAGGCCGTTGTTGGGTCCGCCAAAACCAGTGCGCCTTGGCCAAAATAGTTCAGCGTTAATGCCGGAAACGCGACCGCGGCCCACGCCAATTGGATAGGTCCACGGCCAAAATGACCAAGGTCAGCATACAGCGCTTCGGCGCCTGTGACGGCCAGAAACACCGCTCCCAGCACAACAAAACCCAGAGCACCGTTTTGTAGCAAGAAGGCACCGGCATACATCGGGTTTAGCGCTGCGAGCACAGTCGGGTTTGCCCCAATGTGCAGCAGTCCGCCCAAACCCAACGCCAGAAACCAAGCCAGTGTCACCGGCCCAAACAGCGCCGAAACGGTGGACGTCCCTTTATATTGCACGGCAAAAAGACCAACAATAATGGCCAGCGTGATGGGAATAACCACAGGTTCGAGTTGGTTCGTGACCAGCTTTAATCCTTCGACTGCCGATAAAACCGAGATGGCAGGCGTTATCAACGCGTCACCAAAAAACAGCGATGCGCCAAGTGCGCCGAGCGCGACAACAGCTGGTAGGCTTTTGCCCATCGACCGCTGCGCGAGCGCCAGCAAAGTCAGTGTGCCCCCTTCGCCATCATTATCGGCCCTGAGCAAGATCATCACATACTTCAATGTGACAATGATCATAAGCGCCCAAAAAATCAGCGAAAGCACGCCCAGCACAGCGGCCTCTGCCGCCATGCCGCTGCCTTGCGCGACCTTGAATGCCTCGCGAAATGCATAGAGCGGCGAGGTGCCGATGTCGCCATAAACAACGCCGATCGCGCCGATGGTGAGTGTCCAGAATGCGCCGTTACGGATTGCAGCACTGTGTGCTGCTGGCGCAAGTGTTTGTGTGGTTTGCATGCTTATTTCTCCTTGGGCCTCTAAGTCCTTTCAATAAAAGGCGGCCTTTTGGCACTTTCGGCCTTTGCGCATAAGCATTCGACAGGGATTTGTGCGGCGCAGCATAAGGATTGCGTAAAGATGCTGGACATAACGGCATTTGCCGTACCAGATGTGCTGATGGACAGGCAGCGAAACATCAGCACAGTCAATGGCGGACGGCGCAGTTCGCCGTTCTTAGCCTTTGGCGCATCGGCGTTTTTGGTCGTCGCGGCGACTGTGATTGGAACGACGTCCGCTGCTTGGCTTCCTGCAACGGGATTGCCACTGCTGTTTCTCACTGCTGTTTTGACGAGTGCCGCAACATTCGGTTTGTGGCCGGGCATTGCAGCTGCACTTTTTGCATTTGCCTCGTATAATTTTATGTTTGTGCAGCCGCTTTATACGCTACGCGTCAACAGCGCCGCAGACATTCTCTCGCTGGCATTGTTTTTGTTCACGGCCAGCCTAACGGGCTGGTTGGCAGGAAAAGCCCGCGATGAAGCAGATGCTGCAAACAGGCGGGCCGTGCACCTTGGTGTCCTGTCAAACTACACGTCCAATGTCGGCGACGCGTCCGCCGTTGCCACTGTCTTTGATGCTTTTGTCGATCATGTGAAGTCCATTACACACGAGGACGTTGTGGTGATGCAAGACGAGTTAGGCGTTTTGACGAACATAAAATCGTCAGGCAAAAATATCCAACTGGACGATTTTAGCTTGCAAGCTTGTGAACGCGCGTTCCGCTATGGCCATGGGCAGCCTGCCACGGCGCAAGGCTGGCAAGGCAGCCGGTTTGGTTTTTACCCGCTGCCTGTGAGTGGCAAAGTTTTTGCTGTCGCCGGTGTGCGCTTTCCAGACATCGACCGACTTCAAGTCTCGGAAATTGAACAAACCGTGCAGACCATGGTTGCGCAAACGGTAGCGGCGCTGAGCCGCATTGATCAGGCAAAGAACGTTGATGCAGCCCGTATTCGCGCTGATCAAGAGAATCTTCGTGCCACGTTATTGCTGTCACTATCGCACGACTTGCGTACTCCACTCGCAACTATCCTTGGCTCTGTATCGAGCCTGCGCCATCTCGGATCCTCATTGCCCGCAGACGCGCGGGATGATCTGTTGCAAGCCACTGAAGAAGAAACGCAGCGACTTTCGCGTTATGTCGAAGACCTCTTAACGATGACGCGCCTTAACACCGGTCTTCAACCACGACTGGACTGGGTGGACCCTGCTGATATTCTGAACAGTGCCGTTGTCAGAGCGGGCAATGCGCATTTTAAAACCAAGTTTTCGTCTGATATGAAAGGGTCGTCAAGACTGATACGCTGCGATGCCGCGCTTTTGGAGCAAGCTTTGTTCAATTTGCTGGACAACGCCGCCAAATTTGCGCCAGCTGACACCATCATCAGAGCAGACTTGTATCAACACGAGGAAACTTTGTCGTTTACCATTGAGGACAGTGGCCCCGGCATACCACCTGCTGAGCAAGGTCAAGTCTTTGATCCATTGTTTCGCGGGTCTGATACAACGATTAACGGAACTGGCCTTGGCCTTGCGATTGTCAAAGGCATCGTAACGCTGTTTGGCGGGTCGATTGCCTTACAAAGTCCACTCAGTAAAAATGGCGGGACACGCTTTACACTGACCTTGCCAACCCCAATAGATGCCGCACCATGACCAGCCAGCCGCTTATTCTCATCGTCGATGACGAGCCGCAGATCCAGCGCTTCCTGCGTCACGCGCTCGCCGCATCCGGCTATGATCTCGAACTTGCATCCAGCGCATCGCAAGCGCTGCGGCTATTCAAATCCCGCAAACCGGACATTGTGGTGCTGGATCTTGGGCTCCCAGATTTGGATGGTAAGTCCGTAATCGGTCAAATCCGCCAGACCTCGCAAGTGCCGATCATCGTCTTATCTGCCCGCGATGGCGAAGACGAAAAAATCGCGGCTCTTGACCTTGGCGCCAATGATTATGTCGTCAAACCGTTTGCCATCGGCGAGCTGCTTGCCCGTATCCGCGCGGCCTTGCGCGCTTTGCCGACCGCGCGCGACACCAACAGTATTTTGCACATCGGCGAGATCACCATCGATCCTGCGCGGCATTTGGTTGAGAAAGCTGGCGTGCAATTGCATCTCACGCCTAAAGAATTTGACCTGCTTTTTCTGCTCGCGCAGCACCCTGGCCGCGTGCTCACACACCGCCATATCTTGGAAAAAATCTGGGGCCCTGCCCACCATGAAGACGTGGCATACTTGCGCGTCTTTATCGGTCAGATCCGACAAAAAATCGAGGACAACGCAGCGCAGCCAAAACTCATCCTGACAGAGCCCGGGATTGGATATCGAGCGCAGGAAGCGGTTTAGGGGAGTTCAGAAACCCTGAAACAACATGTCTAGGGCTTCGGTGATTGTGTAATCGTAGGACCGCAGTGATGCGACCCATGATCCAAGTTCACTGACAGGAATTGCTGAGATATATTGCGTTATCATCAAATGTTTTTGACCCTCGATTTCAAACGAGGGGTTAAGCCGGTTTGCTGGTTTTGGTGCAACATCTGGCGTCATTAATGGCACCACAACGTGTACGTTTAAGTGATCCAAACCATCGTTTTGTACATCCAGCAAATAGCCAGAACCATCACGGTTGCGAAACACCTCAAACCGCGCCATCTCCAGTCAAAACTGCCGATACTTGGCGAGTGGTAGTCCGTTCATTTCAACCCACGCATTGGAGCTCTCCAGCGCCTCGCGGTTTTCCGCCAGCCAGCGCTTGTTCTTCTCGGCCCGAACAGCCTCGACAATGCCAGTTTCCGCCGCACGGGATACATTGATATCCAGCGCCTTGGCATCGGCCAGCACCTTGGCATCAATGGAAAGGTTCGCCGCTTTACGCGTGGTCGGCTCATTCTTTGCAAGCATTATACGCACTCCTTGCGCGTATAGTATGCGCATGTTTCATGTTTGACAATCGTATCCTTGCCTTTTAGCCCTCTTCCCGCTATCTGCGCTCGCATGAGCACACCAATCAAAAACATCCGCAATTTCTCCATCGTTGCCCACATTGATCATGGCAAATCGACGCTTGCTGACCGACTGATCCAACAGACCGGCGGTCTCGAATTGCGTGAGATGACCGAGCAGGTTCTGGATTCGATGGATATCGAAAAAGAGCGCGGCATCACCATCAAGGCGCAGACTGTGCGCCTCACCTACAAAGCCAATGATGGCGAGACTTATATCCTGAACCTCATGGATACGCCCGGTCACGTTGACTTTGCCTATGAAGTGTCCCGCTCGCTGGCGGCGTGCGAAGGCTCGCTGTTGGTGGTCGATGCCAGCCAAGGCGTGGAAGCGCAGACGCTGGCCAACGTTTATCAAGCCATCGACAACAACCATGATATCGTCGTGGTGCTCAACAAGATCGATCTTCCTGCCGCCGAACCCGAGCGTATCCGCGAGCAGGTTGAGGAAGTCATCGGTATTGATGCGTCCCAAGCCGTGCTGATTTCCGCCAAATCCGGCATTGGCATTCCCGATGTGTTAGAGGCCATCGTCACGCAATTGCCCGCGCCAAAAACCGGCGATGCCACTGCCCCGCTCAAAGCCATGCTGGTGGATTCATGGTACGATCCGTATCTTGGCGTTATCGTGCTTGTGCGGGTTATCGACGGGGTGCTCAAAAAAGGCCAGACCATCCGCATGATGGGCGCCAATGCCAAATATTTGGTGGACCGCACCGGCGTGTTCACCCCCAAGATCGTCACCGTCGATGAGCTTGGCCCCGGCGAAGTCGGCTTCATCACGGCGCAGATCAAAGAGGTCGCCGACACCCGCGTTGGCGATACCATCACCGAAGACAAGCGCCCGACCACGGAAATGCTCAAGGGCTTTAAGCCCGCACAACCCGTCGTCTTCTGCGGCCTGTTCCCCGTGGATGCCGCCGAGTTTGAAGAGCTGCGCGCCGCGATGGGCAAGTTGCGTTTGAATGACGCCAGCTTTTCCTATGAGATGGAAACCAGCGCCGCGCTCGGCTTCGGCTTCCGCTGCGGGTTCCTCGGCCTCCTCCATTTGGAAATCATCCAAGAGCGCCTCATCCGCGAGTTCAACCTCGACCTCATCGCCACCGCGCCGTCCGTCGTCTACAAGCTCTCTTTGCGCGATGGCTCGACGATTGATCTCCACAATCCCGCCGATATGCCCGATACCATGCAGATCCTCGCCATCAACGAGCCATGGATCCGCGCCACCATTTTGACCCCCGATGATTATCTCGGCGGCGTTTTGAAGCTCTGCCAAGAACGCCGCGGCGTGCAGGTCGATCTCAACTACGTCGGCAAGCGCGCCATGCTCACCTATGATCTGCCGCTCAACGAAGTCGTCTTCGACTTTTACGACCGCCTGAAGTCCATCTCCAAAGGCTACGCCTCTTTCGACTACGCGCTCACCGACTATAAAGAGGGCGACCTCGTCAAAATGTCGATCCTCGTCAACGAAGAGCCGGTCGATGCGCTGTCCATGCTGGTCCACCGCTCAGCGGCAGACAAACGCGGCCGCGTGATGTGCGAAAAGCTCAAAGAGCTGATCCCCAACCACATGTTCAAAATCCCGATTCAGGCTGCTATTGGAGGAAAGGTCATCGCCCGCGAAACCATCTCCGCGCTGCGCAAAGACGTAACCGCCAAGTGCTACGGCGGCGACGTGTCGCGCAAGCGCAAGCTGCTGGATAAGCAGAAAGAGGGCAAAAAG
>JBGTAU010000508.1:0-12186 GCA_041749675.1 Rhizobiaceae bacterium
CGGCGATGCGATCTCCCTCATACGGGTTTGAGGTGTTCATATTGGTTTCGGTCATGCCGTAGCGCTCGAGGATGGCGGTGCCCGTACGCTTCATCCATTCATGATGCGTTTCAGCGAGCAACGGCGCAGAGCCGGAGACAAACAGACGGATCGTGCACACGGCTTGTTGGTCTAGCTTTGGATGATCCAAAAGGCGCGTATAGAACGTTGGGACTCCCATCAAGGTCGTGGCGCGCGTCAGCAATTGCAGCACTTGGTCCGCGTCAAACTTCGGCAAATAGATCATCGACGCGCCGGACAACATCACCGTGTTGGTTGCCACAAAGAGGCCGTGGGTATGATAAGTCGGCAAAGCATGGATGAGAACATCGGCAGAGGTGAAGCGCCAAGCTGTAACCAATGACTTTGCATTGGACAGCAAATTGTCATGGCTCAGCATCGCGCCCTTCGAGCGACCCGTTGTGCCGGAAGTATAAAGGATTGCCGCAAGATCATCGGGATGGCGTTGTACGCTATCGAAAGCTGTAGGCTGTAGATCAGCGGACTGGATGAGTGTTCCCGCGCCATCGGCATCGAGCGTCAAAATGCGTGCGCCATTCGCGCTTGCAATCGGGCCGAGACCTGCCGCGCGTTTTGGATCGCACACCAAAACAGCAGGCCTTGCATCGCCAATGAAGTATGCAATTTCCGTATCAGTATAGGCCGTATTGAGTGGATTAAACACCGCCCCGCAGCGCACGACCGCCAAATAAAGCGCCAGTGCAGCAACCGACTTTTCGACTTGCGCTGCCACGCGGTCATCTGGTTTTACGCCCGACGCCACAAGCGCGTTAGCAATGCGTCCAGATAGGGTGAACACATCGGTGTATGAATAGTTCTTGCCCGTTGCCGTTTCTATAAAATGCGCTGACGGGTCATGAATAGCATCAACGAAATGTTGAAAAATATTTCCGTTCATCAGGTGCCGCCTATGTTCGTGGGTCAGCCCCTATCAAACACCGCGACACCGCATGGGCGCAAGAGCGTGTCGCCAATAAGCAGTTTGTTCGACCCGACTATCGCGCTGATATCCACCGCTTCCGGCCCATAATTCAGCACATGACGGCGCGGGCCATTGTCTCGGATGCGAATGTCTTGATGCAACAAGTTTGCCGCCAGCCCTGCCTTTGCCAAAAGCCGTGAAACAATATCCAGCGCGAAATCAGGGTCGGGCCAGCCTGCGATGTAATGCGCATTGCCTTGGCTGAGCAGCATGGCCTCGCCATCATCAGATAAAATGTCTTTCTGTACTCCCTCGCCCGCGACAATAAATTCACGCCATTTCGAAAAATGGTGGCCTTCGTTAGAGCCAGCGCGTTCGATGCGAATACCGGGACGAATGCTTTCAACACGGCGCACTTTTACATCAATAAGATCGCGAAAAACGCCCGGTGCGAGATTATCAGGAATGGTAAAATTCTCAGTTTTGGACCCCGTGCGCGGCCCAATCGCCACTTGGCTTCCGGATTGTTTCAGTGCCGAAACAAGCTCTTCGTTGGCGGTAAAAAGCCCGGGTGCCAACACCAGTTTGCGGTTTTGAATGGCATCTGTAGTCGGCGGGATAATATCAACAGACACACCGTGACGGCGCAGCGCTGTATAGAATGCCATCACCAAACCAAGATAGGAAAAGTCCTTGCCCTGCGGCTGAATTTTCCATGCCCACTCGCTTTCGTAGTCAAAAACCAAGGCCACATCGGCAAGGCCGGTTTGTACCGCCGCGCCTAGCGTTGCCAACTCCTTGGCGACGTCAGAGACTACATGATAGGCTTCGTTGGGTTCCGAGTTTGGCAACAGCAATGCCTCGTGCATTTGTTCCTGCGCAAACGGGGCTTGACGCCAGCGGAAATAAGACACCACTTCAGCGCCCGCCGCAAATGCTTCCCATGCCCACAATCGCACTGCGCCTTCGGCCGGTGCTGGGTTCCACGGCGCCCAGTTTACTGGACCTGGCTGTTGTTCCATCACCCACCAACGCCCGCGCCCGCAAGCGCGATAAAGATCATGGTGAAAGGCTTGCAGGTCTGGATGACCGACCCGCAAATAGCGCTCTTTGAAAGCCTCATCGCCCGTGTCGCGGTCCAAAAATCCAAGCGGATAGCTATCCCATGAAGCCGCATCAAGTGCCTCAGAAACCTTGTAGTGATCAAAGGCCGTGAACGATCCCATGTAGTTGTGCAAGATCGTGCGGCCCGGCGAATATGCACGAATGATCGCGCATTGGCGCGCATTGAAGGCGACCACTTGATCAGACGAAAAGCGCTGAAAATCTAACCGGTGAATTGGACTGGCCTCAGTCACAGTCAAATTGGGCAAGTCAATCTCGTCAAACATGCGATACTCCATCGACCAGAACACATTGCCCCAATCAGCGTTCAACTTCTGCACTGATCCGTAGCGTTCTTTTAGCCAATTCCGAAACGCTTCCAGCGCGGCGGGCGAATAGCTTTCGACCGTATCGTGGCAGCCGTATTCATTGTCTGTCTGCCAAGCAGCAATGCCCAGATGATTGCCATAGGTCTTCGCTAAGAGCGTAACAATCCGGTCGCATTCGACTTGATAAGGTTGATGCGAAAAGCAATAATGGCGACGCGAGCCAAACTTGCGTGGATTGCCCATCACATCAACAGCTAGCATATCGGGCATTTGATCAACCAGCCATTTGGGCGGCGTGGCGGTGGGCGTACCCAGCACCACCTTGAGGCCGTGCGCATACAATGTGTCGATGGCTTTGGTCAACCAGTCCAGATCATACTCGCCCGGATTTGGCTCCATGCGGCTCCACGCAAATTCGCCGATGCGCACGAATGTGATGCCCGCCTCGGCCATCATCCGCGCATCTTCCTGCCACTTTATTTCGTCCCAATGTTCCGGATAATAGCAAACGCCCAGCGTTTGATGGGTCGGGTTTTGCTCATTGGTCATTGCAGTATCTTTCAGATGAGGACGTCTGGCTCAAGACGGCCAGAGAAGGGCATATCGATCAGGAATGTTTTTCCAGAGTCGGGTGCAGCGGCACGCGCGACAGCATCCATATTTTTAGATGCCGAAGTCACCGCCATTTGGTTGGCGCCGCGCCCGACAAAAGCCGGACATGAGGTTTGCAGGCTTTGTGGAATTGTGATTGTGTCGATAATTTTGCCCAGCGGAGAGATGCAAGCAACCTCAGACGCGCCCCATCGTGCGTTCCAAATATTGCCATCTTGGTCGCAGACTGATCCATCAATCCAGCCAGCGCTGCTGTGCTGATAGTGCGATTCTGGTTTGCCCGTTGGTAGGGCAGTCAATGGATCAATAGCGACCCGCATCAGCTGGTGTGTGGGCGTGTCGACAAAGTACGCGGTTGAACCGTCAGGCGAAAAACAAATCGAGTTTGGTATCTGTGCCTTATCAAACAAGACCGTCAATTTGCCTTTGAAAAAGTGATAAAACTTGCCCTCATCGGGCGCTTCATCTTTCGCCATGGTGCCAAACCAAATGGCCCCACAAGGATGCGCGCGGGCGTCGTTCGAGCGGTTCAGCGGATTGTTGGCCTCGACTGGGTGGTGCAAAGTCAAAGCACCGGTCGCGCGATCACGCAGGTGAAATCCGAGTTCGCTCAAGACGAGCTGGCGGCTTTCATCAATGCTGAAAATTGCGCTGGCCATAAAAGGCAAGGCTTGCACAGTCTCGATATGGGTATCAATATTCAGCGTGTAGAGATTGGATTTATTGATGTCGAACCAAAACAAACTATTGGTCCGCGCATCAAAGGATGGGCCTTCGCCTAAAGCGCAGTCAGAGTTTGAGAGGATCGTAACACTCATGATAACCTCTAATCGGCCAATGCAGCGTCATAGGCTTTGAGCGCCCGTGCCGCCATTGAGGCCACCTCAGATGCCGTTGCGCCAGGCTTATAGAGGCTGGACCCAAGCCCGAATGTACGCACGCCAATTTTCATCCACGCTGCGAAGTCATTGTCACTTACGCCGCCAACTGCGCCGATGATTGTGGTCGCTGGCAAAATGGCGCGGATGGCGTTGACGCCGGATGGGCCAAGTGCACTGGCCGGAAAGAACTTGAGCGCAGACGCGCCTGACTTTAGGGCAAGCAATGCCTCGCTCGCGGTGAAAACACCGGGCATAGACACCATTCCAAGTGTAGCGGCGGCACCAATCACTTCGGGATCGACATTGGGCGTGACCAAAAGAGTGCCCCCCATATCATGCAGGCGGCGCACATCGCTGGCACTAAGTACCGTGCCAGCGCCAGCCAACACGCCCGCAGGCACACGCTTTGCTAAGATTTCTATCGAGCGAAATGGATCTGGTGAGTTTAACGGAATCTCGATGGCTTCAAATCCAGCCTCAACCAACACATCAGCAATCGCCGCGATCTCGTCAGATTTTACGCCACGCAAAATGGCGACCAGTCCGCGCTTTAAGGTGGGCCAAGGGGCGGAACTCATGCTGACTTCCTCACTGAAAAACGGGCCGGCCAGAAAGTTTTAGCCGCATTGAAAAGACCAGCGCGCACCAGCATTTCAGAATCCACCGCGTTCGATTTAAAGCCTGCAATCGACACTGCCTTCTCATATAGAGTGCCAAGCATGCCCGTCGCCGCTAGGGTCAAATGCGTATCTGTTCCAAATGCTAGCTTTGCTGATCCGACCTCAGCCCCGATTAACAGGCCAGACAGCGTTGCCGCTGATTGGCTGGATGTGTGATCAAGTAACAAGCTGGCGGCGCGAATGGAAAATAGCTTTTCAGTAAGCTTTTGCGGCGCTTCAATCATGGCTAGACAAGCCTCGACAAAATGCGGATCGGTATTATCAAAGCTGGCATTTTCACCCACGGAATGGCGCAAGATTGAGCGGGTCGAAAACAGCGCATAAAGCTCACCAGTGAGATAGGTCGTAAAATTGGTGACAACGCCTGCATCCATTTGTACCCATTTGGCATGTGTGCCCGGCATGCAAATCAAATGCCGGCCGTTGTCCAACCCGAGCCCGAGCAACTTAGTTTCCTCGCCGCGCATCACTTGTGGATTAGACAAAAGATGCTGAGCGAGGCCGGGCAAAATGCGCACGTCGCGCTGTGCCTCAGAAACCCGCACAGCCTTGCGCATCACGGCGTCGAGCGGTGTTGGCGTGGTGATGTAGGGCGCTTCTATCCAGCCTTGGCGTGAGCCTGCCATGCCGCAGATGATGACGGGAACCTCTGGCGAAATGCCAAGCGCGTTAAGGTGAGACTCCAAGGTGGCGTTGAATCCTGCTGCCCGCACGCCCTCTAAACCCTCTTCCGAGCGGCGCTCTGCGATCACATTACCTGCGCTATCCAGCGCCCATAGGCGTAGCCGACTGGTGCCCCAGTCCACGGCAATGCAAGATGGAGTTTGTGTCATCATCTAGGCTGTTATCCTTGACCGACAGCGCGAGCGGTGACCACCCACATGGTTTGAGGGAACGAAAATGGTAACACCAACCCAGCCTTACACAGGCTCGCACCTGACAGCACAAGTGGCCCATCTTCCACCAATGGTGACGTAAAATGTCGTGTCGCGCGGTCCGTCATCTGCTCGGGATTCTCTAATTTCAGTTCATACAATGTAGTGGAATTAAGACCCGCTAAACGCAAGGGCTGAACGGTTTCATCCCTGTGTGTTTCTATGCTGCCTGAAAAAAGAATGAAACGCTTTTGATCGCTAGAAACCGTCATATGGGCGATGGTTTGTGGCGTCGGTGTATCGAGCCGATATTGCCGCCCGCGATGCAACAGGTCGCGATTGGCTTTGTAGAAATTGGTCCAACGGCGCAACTGAGACTGTTCGTGATCGCTCAGTTCCCGCATGTCCATTTCAAAGCCCATATGAGCGGAAGCGGCGACTGTAGCGCGAAACTCCATCGATAAATTGCGCCCTGACGTATGGCAATGGCGCGGTCCAACATGCGAGCCAACGACTTCTGGCGGCAAAAATTGTAACGCCGCATTTTGCATGATCCAACGCTCGTGCGCATCATTGGAGTCCGACAGCCAAACACGGTGTGTATGTTGAAGAATGCCGTAGTCAATGCGCGCGCCGCCCGATGCGCAGCTTTCGATTTCGAGCCGCGGATATTTTTCGCGTAAGCGATCCATCAAAGCATATACCGCCGCGATTTGGCGGCGCAACAAACCATGTCCATCGCCATCAACAGCAAGCACCAGATCGCGGTTCATATCCCACTTGATATAGTCGATTGCGTTGGCTGACAGCACCGCATCCATCTGGTTGAAGATATGCTCGGTGACATCCGGATTAGAAAAATCGAGCACCATTTGATTGCGCGCGGTAAGTGCCTCACGTCCTTGCGGCGCTATGATCCAATCGGGGTGCGCGCGTGCTAGATCTGAATTTGGATTGACCATTTCTGGTTCAAACCAAATGCCAAAAGTCATGCCCAGCTTTTCAATATGAGTGATGAGCGGCGCTAAGCCATCAGGGAATTTGCGCTTATCGACCACCCAATCGCCGAGGCTGGAAGTGTCATTGTCACGGCGACCAAACCAGCCATCGTCGAGCACAAAGCGCTCCGCGCCATTGGTATGTGCAAGGGTTGCCAGTTCTTTCAGCTCTTCAAGATCGTGACGAAAGTACACCGCTTCCCAGCAATTATAGTGCACGGGACGTGCACGCTTGGCATCAGGAAATTTGACTACCGCGTCCCGCACATGGGCTTGATAAGCATGCGCCAAACCATTGCGGCCCTCGTTTGAAAAACCAAGATAGGCTGTACCGGACTGCACTGTGTCACCGGCTCTCAGATGCACCGCCTCGCCAATGCCCGTCACCAGAGCAATGCGCCCGTCCGTTAAGCGCTCGACCAGCATTTTATGGCTGCCGGAAAAGCCGAGATGCACGCCGTGCACTTCGCCTGCGGTCCAGTTGCAATTTTGGGCAGGAAACAACATGGCGGGAAAATGATCATGACCGGTACGCCCGCGTTTAGATTGGCGCATATGCACGCCGCGCGAGATTGGAACAACCCGCTCGCCAAATTCTTGCGTCCAGCGCCCCGCATAATCGATAAGATGTGTCAGAGCCGCAGGTACGGCCATAACGGGCGCTGCCAGAAAATTGACCATCATAGGCTTATCAGATTTCAAACTTGCCGATGCCTCGATGATGCCGGACGTTTTGTTGGCGCGGAATGCGGCCACATAAGTCAGCCCATAAGAGCGATCTTCAAGAGTAAACTGCAAAGCTCCATCAGATGCTTCAACGCCCTCGATTTCAAAGTGCGTGAGAACCGGCCGCCCGTTGCTGTCCGTCGCTTCAAACCCACATTCGCCATGATAACCACGGCCATATTCAGGGCAGATCGATAATTCCGGCGTATAGTCCGCTAATGCCCCCGGTCGAGGTCGCGCCATGCTTTTGGCGAGCATGACAATGTCTTCGCCGAGTGGCAGCGTACTACCCCAATAGACGACGCATGGCATATGGCCAGATGCGCTTGCCAACACCAAAGTTTGGCAGCCGCTATCCAGTCGCCAGGCTGAAATCGTCTCTGGGTTTGGCATATTTATCCCTTAGTCGCACCAAGTGTGAGGCCAGCAATAAAGTGTTTTTGCGCCAAGAAGAACATAATCACTGGCGGCAAGGCGGCAACAATCGAACCAGCGGCCACCAAATGCCACTGCGCAATCCACTGGCCATTGAGCGAGAACAGCCCCGCAGTTACCGGCTGCACGTCAGACCCTTGTGTGAGGACCGTTGCCCAAAAATATTCGTTCCAGATGAAGGTAAAGACGAGCACGGCCAAAGCTGAAATTGCGGGGCGCATCAGCGGCAGCACGATGCTCCAAAATATGCGGATTTCACTCACCCCTTCAACACGCGCTGACTCGATCAATTCGAACGGTAACGCCTTGATGAAGTTGCGCATGAACAGCGTGCAGAAACCGGTTTGAAATGCGATGTGAAACAGGATGAGACCCATGTAGCTATTATACATGCCAGAGCTCACCGTGAGGTCGCGCACCGGTACCATCAGGATTTGAAACGGTACGAAGTTTCCAGCCACGAACATGAAGAACAGCAAGAGGTTGGATTTGAACTTGTAAACAGCCAGCGCAAAACCAGCCATGCAAGACAGCGCGACCGTACCGATCACAGTTGGAATCGTGACGATGAAGGAATTGCGGATGTATTTCCACAGCGGGGTATTGAGGAAAATATCGACGTAATTATTCCACGCAAAGGTCGATGGCATACCGAAATAATTGCCTTGCGCCAAATCGGAAGCGGGGCGCACGGAGGTTAAGGCAACGCCAAGCAGCGGCAACAGCCATAGGAAAAGAGCAATTGGTAGCGCGGCAGCATAGAGCCACTGCGTGACTTGCGAGGTTTTGTTGATCGGAATTGGAAACATGGTCTTATCCTCCCGATTTCTCGTCGCGGATCATCTTCCAGATGAAACCGGTGATGAACACCATCATGATTGCAAACAAGATCACCGCAATCGCCGCGCCATAGCCCATGCGATAGCCATATTCGGACAGCGCTTGCTCATACATGTAGAACGACAAGACGCGGGACGAACCATAAGGCCCACCGTCGGTCATGATGGACACAATATCAAACGAGCGCAGCGCTCCGATGACGGTCACCACAACGGCGATAAACGTGGCGGGGCGCAATTGCGGGATGATCACGTACCACAGAATTTTCCACCCACGCGCGCCGTCTAATCGCGCGGCTTCAATTTGGTCTGGCGAAACGTTATTGAGGCCGGTCAAATACAAGATCATGCAATAGGCAATTTGCGGCCAGAGCCCTGCTGCCACCAGCGCATAGGTCACTTTGTCCGGATCAGCCAAAAACGCGATACCGGTTCCAGTTATTTTTTCAATGAGCAAATAGAGCAAACCAAAATTAGGCGCGTAGAACCACGAGAATATGAGACCTACGACAACTTGACTGATAACAAACGGAAAGAAAAACAGCGATTTATACAGCCGGATACCCGTCACGGTTTGATTGAGAAAAATGGCGATGAACAGGCCCGCTGGAACGGCGAGCATAAACAGGACCAGCCAAATCACATTGTTTTTGAGCGACGTATAGAACGCCGCATCGCCGAACAGTTCGCGATAATTGGCAAGGCCAATCCACGTTTTTGCGCCCAGGCCATCCCAATCGTAGAATGACAGCCAGATCGACTGGATGATCGGCGAGATCACATAGAGCAAAAACATGAAAACGCCGGGGGCCAAAAATATCCACGGCGCAAGGCGGCGTTGGTTCTTTTTCCACCAAGATGGTGAGGCTGAACGGTTTAGTGTTGCGGTGGCCATTGCGTCCTCCAGTTCAGGCCGCGTGGTGTTATGCGGCGCGCTCTCGCTTGGCTAAAATAGGATACCCTTGGTTGAGCATCTTCCAAAGGGATCCAGTCGATCCTTTGGGAAGTCGTTGCTCAAGGGTGGGAAAAGAGCGGCCCGAAGGCCGCTCTCAAGTCTGAGAATTTTAGTCGATTACTTGTAGATACGAGCGCGGGCTTCTTCGAGGCGCGCGAGGATCGCATCAACATTTTCTGGCTTGATCATGAATTCCTGAAAGCCTTCCATGCCGATCTTGGCCATTTCAGCTGGTGCATCACGGTCAAAGAACTGTGCAACGCCTTGAGCTGTCGATACAGTTTCAAAGCCAGCCTTGATGAATGGATCATCACCAACAGTGGATTTGCCGTTTGTTGGCAATTGGCCCAAGGTTGCGTTCAGCTTAGTTTGCGCATCAGCGGAACCAACGAACGCCAAGAACTTCTTAGCATCATCAACATTCTTCGCACCGGCTGGAATGTGGATGGTGTCGGTTGGCGCTTCTTCAGCACGTGGCACACCTGCGGTGATTTCAGGGAATACCAAGAAGCCGAGGTTGTCGTTGGTCATGCCGCCTTCTTTGAATGTGGCAACCGCAAAGTTACCCATCACGTAGTTGGCAGCCTTGCCTTGAACGAGCAATGCGGCGGCATCTTGCCAGTCGATGGCAGCATGGTTTGCAGTCATGTATGGTACGATCTTGGCCCACTCAGCGAAGGTGGCTTTCACTTTTGCATCTGTCCAAGCGACTTTACCGGCGGTCAGGTCCATGTGGAACTGGTAGCCATTGGTGCGCAGGTTCATGTAGTCAAAGATACCAGCAACTGGCCACAAAGCTTTCGAACCTGTGGTCAAGCAATCAGCGCCAGCGGCTTTAATTTTTTCGCAGTTGGATACAAATTCAGCCCAGTTCTTCGGCTCGGTCACACCAGCTTTTTTGTAAACGTCCTTGTTGTAGTAAATGCCCCACTGATAGTAGGTGTAAGGAACGCCCCATTTCTTACCGTCGATGGTCATCGACCCAACGGAAGAAGCCAGCTGCTCGTTGAAACCATTGGCTTCCCAAACATCTGTCACGTCTTGGAACTGACCCGCTTTTACAAATGGTGCCATGCGGTTGCCGGCGTACCAGTTGGCCAAATCTGGCGAATCAGCGGTCAAGAAGTTGCGGATCGCTGTTTTATAGCCTTCATGGTCGAAGTTGGTGAGAACGACATCAACATCTGGGTTGGCGGCTTCAAAGTCTGCAATCAGAGCCTCGAAGGCCTTCAATGGTGTTGGGTCAAAGTCGGCATTGTATTTCAAGATACGCTTGTCCGCAGCCAGCGCAGAAGCGGTGAGTGCGATGGCAGCGGCAGTGCCAAGCAAGATAGTTTTGGTAAAATTAGTCATGCGGTTATTCCTCCCAAGGTGAACCGTTTGGGTGCTGATTTTCAGTTTGCTGGAGATGCCTCGGAGACAGGAGCAACAGTAAAATCAACACATAAGTCAACCGCATCACAAATTCCATTATTTGGAACACGATTTGACTAAGTGGAATTATCATGTTAAATCGAGAAAATTGTCAAGCGAACTTTTTTGATTGTTTGACTGGAGGATATTTTGAACGTCGAAACAAATACCATTGCATTGAAGGCAAATGCCAAAATCGCAAACGGGCGCGAAACTGGTACGCTTGGCAAAGCTATGGACGTTTTGGAAATTATCGCATCATCGCCCACGCCTCTACGGTTTACGGATCTGTTGGCCCTAAGCAATCAGCCGCGCGGAACGCTGCATCGGCAAGTCACAAACCTCATTGACGAGGGGCTTTTATCTGTTGGTCGCGATCAAACTTATGAGTTGGGATTGCGCCTATTGAAGTTTGCTTCCAAGGCTTGGTCGCGTAATCGCTTCCGTGAAATTGCCGAACCCATTATTCGCAAATTACATGAGGCAACGGGCGAGACGGTGCATCTGGGTGTGCTCAATGGCTCTGAAGTGATTTACCTCGACAAAGTGGAATCGCGCCAAACGGTGCGCATGTATTCACAAATCGGCAATGCCTCGCCCACCTATTGCACGGGTGTTGGCAAGGCAGCGCTTTCGACCCTTGAGGACGCGAAAGTGCGCGCTGTTTTGGAACGCGTAAAGTTCAAAAAATATACCACGACAACACTCGATAATGTTGAGGCAGTGCTTAACGAGCTCACAGACATCCGCCGCGATGGCGTAAGCTTTGACCGAGAGGAACATGAGCCGGGTATTCATTGCGTGGCAGCCCCTATCGCCTCGCGTGATGGATTATTGGCAGCAGGGGTGTCGGTGACGGCGCCGACGTTCAGAGTGCCAATGTCGCAATTGAAAGAATGGTCAAGTTTGGTGCGGGAAACCGCGAAGGAATTATCAGATGCAGTGGATGCACGGCTCTCGCCGCGCAGCTAAATCTATAACGGGAGGAAGAAATGGCAGGACTTAAACTTCGCAACGTGAGCAAGTCGTTTGGCAATGTGCACGTGATCCACGGTGTCGACTTGGATATTGATGACGGCGAATTTGTCGTTTTTGTTGGTCCATCGGGTTGTGGAAAATCTACCTTGCTGCGTCTCATCGCGGGCTTGGAAGATGCCTCCGGTGGCACTATTTCAATCGGCGATGAAGACGTCACACATATCGAGCCAGCCGACCGCGGCGTGGCGATGGTGTTCCAGTCCTACGCACTTTATCCACACATGAGTGTCGAAGAAAACATGGGCTTTGGCCTCAAAATGACAGGCACAGATCGCGCCGTGGTGCGTGAACGCGTTGGCAAAGCGTCCAAAATTCTGCA
>JBGTAU010000509.1:0-7252 GCA_041749675.1 Rhizobiaceae bacterium
CATCACTCTGGTCGAGCGCGACGCAATCATGGCGCACTTCGCCCGAATGTCGATCGCACATCCGGACAATGCCACGCTGGCTGGCCGCGCCCATGTGGTCGAAGCCGATGTATCACTGACCGGCAAGCAACGGCTCGCTGCTGGCCTCTTAGATAACCACTTCGATTTCGCCATCATGAACCCACCGTTCAATCTGGCGCGGGACCGGCAAACGCCTGACACGTTGAAAAGCGATGCACATGTGATGAAGGCCGACATGTTTGAAACTTGGTTGCGCACAGCGGCTGCCATTCTTAAAGCCAGCGGCAGCATCGCCATCATCGCGCGGCCACAGTCTTTGCCGGATATTTTCGAGGCCGTGCAAAACCGGTTTGGCGCGATTAAAATTCTGCCAGTACTGGCGCGGGAGAATGAACCCGCCATCCGTATCATCGTGTGCGCCACCAAGGGCAGCCGCGCCGATCTTTCAATATTGCCATCCCTTGTACTTCATCGTCCGATTGGCAATGGATTTTTGGAGCGGGCAGAAGCGATTTGCAACGGTGTTACGGGCTTGTTTGAATAATCGGCTCAACCCACCTTGTGATGCCGCAATTGGCACTTACATGAATCTCCGAAAAATAAATGGAACCCACATGAAACGCCTCCTCGCTCGCCTCGTCCCTGCCCGCTTTCGCTCCAATGTTGTTGAAATTCCTGTTGTTCGCCTTTCCGGCACTATTATGGCTGGCGGTTCGCAGTTTCGGCCTGCGCTCAATCTGGCATCTGTTGGCCCGCTGATTGAGAAGGCCTTTGCCGATAAGGAAGCGCCCGCGGTGGCGTTCGCAGTCAATTCTCCCGGCGGCTCGCCTGTGCAGTCGCGGCTCATTTATCAACGCATTCGCGATTTGGCGGCGGAGAAGAACAAGAAAGTCTTCATGTTTCTCGAAGATGTCGCAGCGTCCGGTGGCTATATGATCGCAGTCGCGGGTGATGAAATCATTGCGGACCCGTCCTCCATCGTCGGCTCCATTGGCGTTATTTCCTCTTCGTTTGGCTTTACTGAACTGATGGAAAAAATCGGCGTCGAGCGGCGTGTGCATACGGCTGGCAACAATAAGTCCGTGCTTGATCCATTCTCGCCTGAAAAAGAAAAGGACATTGAACATCTCAAAGCTTTGCAGCTGGAAATCCATGATGTATTTATCTCGATGGTAAAAGAGCGGCGCGGCTCGAAGTTGGCTGATCATCCAGATCTGTTCACCGGCCTGTTCTGGACTGGTATCAAGGGCAAAGAGCTTGGCCTTGTCGATGAACTTGGTGATATACGATCCGTGCTGAAAGCCCGCTATGGCGCCAAAACCAAGTTGCGGCTGGTCTCACAATCCAGAGGTCTATTTGGAATGCGCGGCGGCATCGGCGGCGTTTCACAAATTGGCGCAAGCGCGGCCGAAGCATTGTTAGACGGCGTTGAAGAGCGCGCAATTTGGGCGCGGTACGGTCTATAAATTTAGACTATTCGATTGATGTGGTTTGGTCTAATCTAAGCACAATTGCTCGACTGATGGAGTGGAGGACATGTTGCCACAACTGATACTTTTTGGAATCGTCGGCGCTGTTGCTTGGTATGGCTATAAGTCATTCAAGAAAGAAGCAGAACGCGTGCATGAAAAGGTGCGGCGTGCTGAAAAAGAACAGTCCAATGGCGCTGTTGGTACGCTTATTCGCGATGAGAAAACGGGCGAATATGTGGTCAAAAAAGATTGATCGTCAACGCGCCTGCCAAAATTAATCTGAACCTCCATATAACCGGTCAACGAGCAGATGGATATCATCTGCTCGAAGGTCTCGTTGCTTTTGCACCTATTGCTGATGAGGTTAGTGTTGAGCTGGCAATTGAAGATAGCCTGACATTTTTCGGACCGTTTGGTGGGCAGTTACAGGCTGATCCTACAACCAATCTTGTGCTCAAAGCCCGCGATGCGTTACGCCAGTCTTATCCCGATATTCGCCTCGCTCCCGTCGCTATCCAGCTCACCAAAAACCTGCCGCTGTCGTCCGGAATTGGCGGCGGCTCGGCCGATGCAGCGGCAACGCTTCATGCATTGAACGCCGTTTATGGACTTGGATTGTCATTAGAAGCACTCTGCAACATCGGCGCAAAGTTAGGCGCTGATCTGCCAATGTGCCTTAATGGCCGCCCGCTGATTGCCAGAGGCATCGGTGAGATCATAGAACCTGTTGCGCTTCCCGATTTTTGTCTACTGTTGGTCAATCCAAACGTCTCAGTGTCCACGCCAGCTATTTTCAAAGCCTTGCCAAATAAGCAAAACGCGGGACTTCCGATGAACGCGTCGGAAATGATGGCTGCGGTGATATCATTTTCGAGTCTCAACAGCTATCTTAGAAGCACCCGCAACGATCTTCAGCCCCCAGCCATCGCGCTGCAACCTGTCATCGGCGCAGCGATTTCAGCACTTGAAGTTTACGGGGCATCGTTTGCCCGTATGTCGGGTTCGGGCGCTACGTGTTTCGGGATTTTTGAAACCGCCACGGCACAAAAAAAAGCTGCGGCAATAATCCAGTCAGCCTACCCTGATTGGTGGGTGGGCTAAAGAGTAGCCTAACTCAGCGCTCTGCCAGCGCCAGCTTCGCACCAAGCGCTACAAAAGCGGCCGCAAATATGCGGCGCATACAAGTCATGACATCTGGCCTCGAAATCACGTGCGCACGCATTTGTGCTGCCAGCATGCCGTAAAGCGCGAAAATAATGAAGGTTGCTACCGTGAAAATAGCCGAGAGCTCCAGCATCAACGGCAACGTATTTTCCATGTTGGCAGGTACAAACTGCGGCAAGAACGCGAAGAAGAAAATTGTTAGCTTTGGATTGAGCAAGTTGATCAACACCGCTTGCACAATCACCTGCACAGCACTGCGCGGCGTATATGCCATGTCCACTTGCAAAGTGCCAGTTTCTTTCAAAGTCTGCCAGGCCATCCATAGAAGATAAGCTACACCGGCATATTTCAAAATCTGAAACGCCAGCGCACTGGTGTGCAACAATGCAGCCAAGCCGGTAATGGCAGCTGCCATGTGCGGCAGGCATCCCAGCGCACAGCCAAATGCGGCAATGATGCTCGCCCTTGCCCCACGCGAAAGACCGGCGGCAATTGTATACAATGCGCCAGTGCCGGGTGATGCGACGACAATCAGTGTTGTCAGCAAAAACTCGTATGACATTTTGCGCACTCCTTGCCGTACAAACGACCATGACACCGCTGAGCAGTCAACATGAAAAACAAAGATCTATTGGCTTTATCAGCAAGCCCTAGAAATCTGCTTTCTGAACTGGCATTTTCGTATTTATTAGATGCGATCCTCAATTTTTCGAAAAAACATCATAATCGCAACTAGACCAGAGGCTGTTCCAAATACCGCAAGCCTCTGACTTTCAGCTTTTTGAGCGCCGCATACATTGCTTCCGAGCAAAACCACTCATGGCCATAATCACTTGATCTCCAAAGGTGGCGCGAGCCAATCACAAAGCGATTGATTGCAACCATATTTGCGCCACCTAAGCTATAAAACGGCACCTTATCCTTTGGCCAAGTTGCACTACTAGGATTAATCCCCTTAGGATACCAAGGCGACAACGGCACATTGACTGTGCCTTTCAGGTCATCTCCCCACGCAAGGCCATAGTATTGATGCTCAGATTTCCGGCCGTCTTTATACGAGACACTGACTTCATCTGTAAAAGCATGAACGCCTTTGTCCAGTGCTTCAATTACATCTCTAACGCCTTCGCTGACAACAACCCATCCGCCGCCATTGACAAGAATGTGTGGCAATAACTTAATGCCATAGCCCTCAACCAGCGCCTTTGGCACGGGTGCACCGGCTTCTAGCGATTTCCGGTCAACGCACCATTGGCCGGGATAGGGATTGACGAAGCTAGCCCAAACAGCTTCACGCGCTGGAACACTATGGAAAACCGGAACATCGGCTTTCATTGTGCCGGTTTTAACTGCGTAAACAATTTTTGGATCGCTCAAAATGCTCGCCCCGCATAACAACTTTCAGGAGTAAAGTTGTATCAACTAAAGATCAGAACCCCTAAAAAAGTGCAAATTTTTACATTGTTCTCTGAAACGTATGCGTAAAGAACTTACCCATAAAGGATTGTAATCTCACCGCCCTGCCAGTTCAATCTCCGCATTCAAGCGACGCGCTGCGATACCGCGAGCCAAAGCCACACTGTTACGCCCATCATTGGCAAGCGCCATGGCCTGTCTCTTGGTAATCAATAATCCATCAGCCAGCGCAGATTCCCGCTTGGTCAATCGCGACAAAAAATTAGGTTGACCGAGCCGCGAACGCATAAATCTACCTGGGCTTTGCACCATCGAAATATGTCGCTCGACCGCCTCAATCCAATTGCTGCCAGGGCGTGAACCGGGCTCCAGCAACAAAAGCCAATCGCCGCGTGCGCGGCGCAGGCACTCCAAGAGCGAACCCTCAGTAACAAATACACAACCGGCCTGCTCGGCGACCTTCCACGTGTGGTCGCTCGATCCCATGTCATGCACGATAACATCGCGCAGCAAGCCATTGACGGCACCCGATACCAAGGGACCCAGTGTGCGGGCTAAGGCTTCTTCACTATTGTTGGTTTCGATGATGACAGTCAGCATGACAGTGGTTCTATCGGATAGAAATTAACTTGGCGAGTCAGTGCGTCTACAAAAATAGTTCTTGTTTTGTTCTATAGTTCGTGTAGGACTAAATTCATAAAACATAACGAATCGGAGACACAAGTGTCCACAGTTCACACCGCAGACTTGGCAGCTTTTTCCCACAATGCAGCAATGGCCGATGCCATTATGCGCGATAGTGGATTGCGTGTTTTGGACAATCAGCGGCGCGGCCGAGCGGCGGGCATAAATCCTGCTGGACGCTTTGAGGCCTATTCGCGCGATGTTTTTGATGATGGCTGGCAAAGCTTTGAAGAGTTGCCGCCGTTCAAGACCGAGGTTCAAGAAGAACGACCGCGAACGATCATCACGCGCAATGAATCACCTGACATTTCGTTTGATCGCTCGGTAAACCCTTATCGTGGCTGCGAACATGGCTGTATTTATTGTTTTGCGCGACCGAGCCATGCCTATATGGGGCTGTCGTCGGGATTGGATTTTGAAGCCAAACTGTTTGCGAAACCAGATGCTGCTCGTTTGTTGGAACGCGAAATTTCGCGCCCTGGTTATGAGCCGAAGACGATTGCGATTGGCACCAATACAGACCCCTATCAGCCGATCGAAAAGCAATGGCGCATCATGCGCGAATTGCTGGAGGTTTTAGATGCTGCCAATCATCCGGTCGCCATTGTCACCAAGTCGGCGCTGGTCACGCGCGATATCGATATTTTGTCACGCATGGCGGCGCGAGGGTTGGCCAAGGTGGCGCTATCGATTACGACGCTCGACCGAAGATTGGCGCGTACAATGGAGCCGCGCGCAGCGACGCCGACCAAACGGTTGGAGGCCATTCGCGATCTGAATGCAGCAGGTATTCCAACGTCGGTTATGGTTGCGCCGATTATTCCAGGGCTTACCGATCATGAAGTCGAGCGCATCTTGGATGCAGCGCGCGGGCAAGGCGCGTTAGAAGCGGGCTATGTGATGCTGCGATTGCCGCTGGACGTATCGCCTTTGTTCAAAGATTGGTTGCTGCGGCATTATCCAGACAAGTACCGACACGTGGTTTCGTTGATACGGTCCATGCGCGATGGCAAGGATTACGATGCCGAATGGGGAAAGCGGATGCGCGGCACTGGTCCGTATGCATGGAGCATTGGACGGCGTTTTGAATTGGCAGCCAAGCGGCTCGGCATGAATATGACGCGTAAGACTTTGCGCTCGGACCTGTTTATCTCACCGATGAAAGGAGGCACACAGCTGAATTTGTTTTGAAGTTGCGTCAGTTCCGTTAGAGCGGCAATTGTTCTGACATCATTGAAGTGCCGCTCTAAGTCTTTACTGTGACGCATTGTCCTTAAGCATCTGATGTTCCATCAGACTTGGAAATGCTCTTGCTGACCCTATTGAGTTCCCCAGCATCCCTCATGCTGGGTGTATTGCAGCCACCCTTCCCCCGAGCGGTGGCTGCACCCCTTCTTTTGATCGCCAGCTTTGACAGAAGGGCTTGCGGAGAATTGGGGGTGGTGCGAAGCCTTGCTGTATCATGGCACAAACCTCTCTTGATTCTCTCGCTTTGTTTGACCTGCCTGTTAGACCTGATTTTTCAGAAGAAACGCGGCTGATGGCGAAAGGTTTTTTGTCCATTGTCGGAACCGATGAAGCAGGCCGCGGACCGCTTGCAGGACCAGTTGTCGCGGCTGCGGTTGTTCTTGATCCCAATCATATTCCAAAAGGTTTGGATGATTCCAAACGCATGACAAAGCGCGACCGTGAAACGGCTTTTGACGAAATAGTTTTATCAAGCCGGGCGATAGCATTCTGCTCGCAGTCAGCCGAGGAAATCGACCGCACGGATATACGCAAAGCCAGTTTAGAAGCGATGGTCCGCGCGGTTTTGGCGCTGTCCATTCAATGTGATTACGTATTGGTGGATGGCCGCGATGCGCTGCCTGCTTTGGCGATCCCAAGTCTTGCTCTTGTGAAAGGTGATCAACGCTCTTTCTCTATTGCCGCCGCATCAATCATTGCCAAAGTCATGCGCGATCGAATGATGGACCAAACTGGTGCGCAATGGACTGAATATGGGTTTGAAAGTCATGCCGGTTATGGGACCAAAAAACACTGCGCGGCGATAGTGTCATTTGGCCCAATTGGGCGAATGCACCGCTTTAGTTTTGCACCCATCGCCAAAAAATAAAGCGCCCGTTTTTCAACGGGCGCTTAAAATATCTTGGCCTAAACTAAACTTAATTCAAGCGCGCTTTGACTTCCGAAAGCGAGGACTTGAACAACTCGGCGCTGGCCTTTGCATCTTTCCCGTCTAACAATTTCGTTGCAGCAGAAATTGCAAGATCAACAGCTGATGCCCGAACTGCGTTCACTGCTTCAACTTCAGCCTGACCAATTTTCTGCTCAGCGATCGCGGTGCGACGGCGGATGTAGTCCTCGGATTTGGCTTTTGCTTCTGCCGCAACAACCGCTGCCTCACGCTTTGCTGCATCGACAATGCCAGCGGCTTCCGCTTCAGCGTCTTTACGCTTCTTCTGATACTCGGTTAGCAACGCCTTGGCTTCTTC
>JBGTAU010000510.1:0-2776 GCA_041749675.1 Rhizobiaceae bacterium
TCGCGAACGCATCGTTCGGCGCAGCCTGTCGCTGGCGCTGGCGTTGTTTGCACTCTGGTTTGCGTGGTCGACGGCCCGATAAGGCGTTAATTCCCCAAAATCACATCCAAAATGGTCTTCGGTTCGCTCGTATTCTTGCGTTTAATCGTCTCGCCTACATTAACCTTTGGCACAGGGCGTTTGGTCGAGCCCGTGCGCTCAGGCGACGGTTTGGGTAGCGGAATTTCGGCGAGTTCCTGAACAACGCCTTCTTGTTCGATAACCTGACCAATAGGATCGGCAGGCGCGGCACCTTGTGCCAACGGAACATCATTTTCAACAGGCGCTATGTTTTGTGTGTCAGGCACGGACCCTGATTGCCAAGTGCCGGGCAGTTCCGCTTTTGCCAGCCCGTCATGCGCCTTGGTCATAAATTCTTTCCAAGCGACCGCTGGCAGCGAACCGCCGGTGACTTTGTTCATTGGCGTATTGTCGTCGTTGCCGAACCAGACTCCAGTGGTCAAATGCGCGGTGTAACCAATGAACCAAGCGTCACGGAATGACTGGCTGGTGCCGGTTTTACCGCCCGCTGGCCATGCAAATTGTGCTTTTTGGGCGGTACCTTCCGCCAAGGTGCGTTTCAGCATCGAGTTCATCATGCCTACCACTTCCGGCTGGATTACCGGCGGGGCGTTGTCTTGATTGGCTTCGTATAGAACTGTGCCGTCGATGCTGGTCACCCGCTTGATGATATGGGTGTTTACATGATTACCGCCGTTGGAAAATGCCGAATAAGCACCAGTCAGTTCCAACAAATTCACATCCGAAGTGCCCAATGAAATCGCTAAATTGGATTCAAGCTTCGAGCGAATGCCAAGACGGTGCGCCACTTCGATGACTGTTTCCGGACCGGTTTCCATAACCAGTTGCGCGGCCACGGAATTCAAGGACTTAGACAGGGCCACGGCAAGGCTCACGGAGCCGTAATATTTGCCTTCATAGTTTTCGGGCTTCCATTTGCCAATTTTAATCGGAGCATCATTACGAATGCTGTCTGGCGTGCGACCCATTTCCAGCGCGGCTAAATAAACAAATGGCTTGAATGTCGAGCCGGGTTGGCGTTGGGCAGTACCAGCGCGATCATATTGACTGCTGGCATAATCAACGCCGCCAACATAAGCGCGCACCGCGCCCGTTGTATCGATGGAAACCATTGCACCTTGATGCACATTCAGCTTCTTGCCGCTTTTTGCAATGCGGGCAGTAATCGCCGTCTCGCCAGCTTGTTGAAGGGATGTATCGATGGTCGTGTCTACAATAACATCGGATTTTACACCCTTTAAAATGTCGGCGAGTTCGCTCATCACGCGATCAGCGACAAATTGTTCCGACCCATTCCAATAGGCCGCAGCCTTGGTAACGGGTTTGGATTCGGCGGAATTCATCTCCTTGTCGCCAATCATGCCTTGTTCGCGCATGGCGTTGAGCACAAGTTTGGCGCGCTTGTTGGCGGCGACTGCATCTTTTGCAGGCGAATAATAGGAAGGTGCTTTGAGAACAGCTGCGATGGTCGCAGCTTCCGTCAGCGAGACGTCGCGGGCACTTTTGCTGAAGTAGCGCCGTGCGGCGGCCTCTACTCCATAAGCGCCAGAACCGTAGTAAACGCGGTTGAGATACATTTCCAAAATTTGATCTTTGGAATATTTTTGCTCTAACCACAGCGCAAGAAGCACTTCTTGAACTTTTCGTTCTAAGGTGCGATCAGGTTTCAGGAATAGGTTTTTAGCCAACTGTTGCGTGAGCGTCGAGCCGCCCTGCACCATTCTGCCCGCCATAATGTTGCGGGCCATGGCTCGCGAGAAGCCAATCGGGTCAAATCCGAAATGGCTATAAAATCGTTTGTCCTCAATGGCCACAACGGCCTGCGGGATATAGGGCGACATATCATTGAGGCTCAGCGCCTCACCGCCATTGATACCGCGATTGGCCAAAAGCGATCCATCATTGGCAACAATCTTCACATTGGGTGCACGCTCCGGGATGACCCAAGTGGTCGCACTCGGCATTTTTGCGCCATAATAGCCAACGATACCGACAATGCCGATGCCGGCCCAAATTGACAGCACAAACATCCAATAGAACATTCGGCCAATAGCGGAGCGCCGTGCACGCGGCTTGGGTTGGCGGGCCTTTGATGATTTTCGAACCTGTTTTTGGCTACGCGGAGGGCGCCCTGGGCGATCATCTTCGGTTACATACATGCCTTGATCGCGCTGGCCACGGGGGCTGCTTTCGAACTCCGGTTCAATGCGTCGTTTGTCACGTCCAGCCAAAATTTACCGCCTCACATCAATCGGACTCGTTCGAGCCAGTTCATGCAAATTAAATGAGGCGGTTTAAGGTGCGGTTAACTGTGACAGTTTTTGTTTTTTGTGCAGAGTTTGTGCAACTCAGCCATGTGCGGTTTCCTCTGATATCAAGATTTTGGCCAAATCTAGAGAAAAATCAAATTGTAAATTGATTTTCTTATTGATTTATCATGTTATAAACTTAAATATATTTGACAGCATCTGATCGCAGACTGATTTATTGATAAGTTAGGGAGAATTTATGCTCAATTTCGCCAATCAAAAGGCAAGGGAAAGACTGGATAAAAAACTGCTGCAATTGCAGCCAGTTAGTCAATATCAAGCGCCGCATAAAGGGTGGATTAAGGCAATCCGGGAGGCGCTTGGCATGTCAGGGGTCCAACTTGCCAATCGACTGGGTGTATCCGCACAAACGGCAAATGCACTTG
>JBGTAU010000511.1:0-15889 GCA_041749675.1 Rhizobiaceae bacterium
ACAGCGGTCGATAATGGGTGTCATGGGTTTGCGCACGAAGATATCGCGGGCAATCAAGCCATCGAGGACGCGCTTTGCGTACTTGGCGTCACGCATACAGTCGATGGTGACGAAGTTTGTGGCAGAAGGGACTGGCTTGAGGCCATTTGCAAGCGCAATACTCGTTAAGCGTTGGCGCGACGAATCAATAGAATTGACCACGTGTTCAATATATGCCTGATCTTTCAACGCGGCGATGCCCGCGGCCTGCGCAATACGGCTCATGCCAAAATGATTGCGCACTTTGTTGAAGGCCTGGACTGCATCAACAGGCCCAAAAACGCAGCCGATGCGCACGCCGGCTAGACCGTAAGCCTTTGAAAGTGTTCGAAACCGCAAGACATTGGGCGTGGCGACGTCAATATCTGGGACGGTGCCATGAGGCGCAGTCTCGCAATAGGCCTCATCCAAAATCAGCATACATTCGCTCGGCAATGCCGCAGCAAATTCTGCGACGTGTTTGCCCGAATGCCACGTGCCCATCGGATTATCGGGATTGGCGAGATAGATGAGTTTTGGCCGCTCGCGCCATGCGGCGTCCAGCAAAGCCTCAAGGTCTTCATGATCATCGCGGTATGGCACGGTAAGCAACTGCGCGCCAAACCCGTGCACATGGTAGTTAAATGTCGGGTATCCGCCGAGCGAGGACAGTATTTTATCGCCGATGCCCGCATAAAGCCGCACGGCAAGCCCCAGCAGCCCATCAACTCCGCCGCCAACATTCACATGTTCAAGGCCAACATTAAGATGCGCGGCGAACGCCGCCCGCAAATCATAATTTTCGGGGTCGCCATACTTCCAGCTATCCTCCGCTGCTACTTTCATCGCTGCAACAACCGAAGGGGCAGGGCCAAAGCCGCTTTCATTGGCCCCGATACGGGCTGCAAATGCGCGCCCGCGCGTCCGCTCTAGCGTTTCAGGCCCGACGAACGGCACCGATGAGGGCAGGCTAGCGGCGAGGGCGGTGAGGGCGGGGCGAAGCATTGTCATGCGTTCAGTGATAGCATTGCGACTTTGGTTTGCAAATGAGGCGCGTCTTGTTTCCTTTCCGTGGATTGAGAAATAGACAAGACGAGCCATGCCAGTTGCCGCGCATCATAAATATATACGCGTTTTTCAATAGGCTGAAAGTTTGAGACTATCAGTTTACTTTATCACTCAGTTCCGTGCCTGCTTTGAATTTCACGTTAGCCTTCTCATTTTTCGTTGGCGTTTTCGCTATTTTGTCAGCCTTTTCCACAAATACACACGAGTAGCGGCCACCAATTTTTCGAAAAGATGCGTTCGGCATCGTCAGACACGATGTCTTTGCATTTGCCATAAGTTTGCCATCAGGTGTGCTATCGGTTGGTATCAGTGCTGGGCAAATAACTGTTACCAAACCTCCGGTTCCATTTGTGTCTGTATCATAACAATTGCCCCAATCTGATTGACTGGGTCCATAAGGAGGCGGTTCAGCCGATGCTGACCTTGGTCCTAAGACGGTCAAAAAAGTAGCAAGGAGCAAGCATGTTAAAGTTGCTTGAGATTGCCGAAAAAACAAAAGAGACATCCGTACACTCTCCATTTCATCGTAAGGATCGCACTTCCAAAAACAAATTGAGTGAGCTTTTTGGGCTACTTCTTTGTTCTTGTTAAACCAACATCAAACAATTGATTTGCAATTCCAATCACCCAAAAGGGTGAAAAAATGGGAAAACTTAGCTGGTTTTTCTAAAAAGCAGGTACACACATTTCGCCCCAGCCGCCTTCATAAACTGATCGGTAGACTCCAAATTCGTCCCCGTCGTGCCATGAATTTGCGCGTGGCTGGCATTCATGGCGGTGGGGCGGGTTGTGCGGCGTGCGTTATGGCCGGTAGGGGCGATGGCACACAAAATGCGCTTGTGATTGCCAAACCTTGTAATTTTCATTTGCCGTACCTCACGGTTGTGTTGATTGTTAACCGGCTGGTGTGAGTCCTGCAACCGAGAATCAGTCTGCATCTTAGCTTGATTCCACTAGCCGCCGCCGGTGGGATTGCGGCCGAATTTTGTAACTTGCGGATTGGTTCCTGCCGCGATGCAGGAAGACTGGACAATATTGGTATTGCTGAAGGTCACGCAGTCCATCATGTTTTAAACGTATGCGTGGCTTTCGTCCGCGCTTTCGCGTTCGAATGTAATGCTCGCAAACGCAGTATTGTTGGCGTTGTGGTAGTTCAACGGCGCCAAAACCATCGGGTGGACGACTATACGACATGTTATCTGGGGTGAACGACGGATTGGCAACTCATCTCTGAAATAACACACGAACCGCTGAATTTGCTCGCATCTGTTTTCCACGTTAATGTTCGCTCCGTCAGCTATGAACAGTGCCCGTATATTGCTAAGGCGTTGTATATAAGAATTTGATGTGAGGGCAAAGATCGATCATAACCTTGCATAAAACGCGAACTTGCTTGAAGCAGAATAGTCAATGAATTCAATCCCATACAACGGTGAATCCGTCACTGCTGCAGGGGCAGGTGGACTGCCAAGCGAGCATTACCGTATTGATATTCAATACCTTCGCGCAGTAGCCGTTTTGGCAGTCATCTTGTACCATTTTTGGCCTAATTCGCTATTCAGAAGTGGCTATTTGGGTGTTGATGTTTTTTTTGTTATTTCTGGATACGTCATTACTCAAGACCTTAAAAGAAGAATGACAACTGAAGTAAAATTAAAAGATTTTCTATTTAAATTTTACACACGCAGGGCGAGGAGACTATTTCCAGCAATATTTACTGTCCTATTTATTGTTTATATCACGTTCAATTTGTTATTCGACGTTTCTATCGAATTGTTTATGCAAAAGCAAATTTATTATATTTCAATGTTCTTGGCGAATCTGCTTTTTTTAAATAATTCTGATTATTTTCCAGTCTCCGTGGATAAAATTGTATTTTTGCATTTTTGGTCACTTGCTGTGGAAGAGCAATTCTATTTTATATTTCCACTAATTTTTTATATTTTCTATAATAAACCCTATTTCAAATCTATTTTATTGTTGATCGTGTTTATTTCTATTTTCTCATCGTTTATTTTGTCTGGCACTACTAATTTCTATTTTAATCGCGTATGGCAGCTGGCGGCAGGGGCGCTTCTAACTTATTTTCCAGATACTACACTGAGTAAGAAGCTCAGAGTAATGTTAAGTGTAATATTTTTTACAGTATTGTTTTTAGTTATTACTCATAAATATATTACAAATAACAATAATTATGGCGAAAATTATTCGATTGTATTCTTAACATGTTTGTCTATCCATTTAAAAATACCGCTCATTAATCTCAAGCCCTTGTCTTTGGCATTAGAAAAAATTGGGGCTATCAGCTTTCCATTGTATCTTTGGCACTGGCCAATTTTAGTGGCTATGAATTTGCTATGGGATGGGTTTCATGCCTGGCATGTGCCATATATCGCTTTAGCGCTTACATTTTTTATTGCATTATTATCAGACGCTTATATCGAAACGCCGATAAGGACGCGAAAATCGAATGATATGCTTCCTTGGATATTCGCAATCCTGCTGTTTTTGATGGGTGTGATCGCGTATATTCAGCACAACTTTACAAATAAGGGCGATGTAGGCGGGAAAATTGAGTCCGATCTCATTGGGTATGACGCGGCGCGTAGTCTGATTCCTAAATGTGAGTCCCCCATTTCCACCATGCCGCTGAGCTGGTGTTTTCAAACGGGCGTCAATCCAAGTGTTGCAATGATCGGCGACAGTCATGCCGATCACTTATTCGTGGGCTTACATCAGAATTCCAGTGAAAATTGGTTGCTTATGGGACGCAACTCTTGTCCGCCAATCTCGACGCCTGTAAACAAGGACCAACTGGATGCTAATGTGGGTGAATATAAAGATTGCCGTCGATCTTTTGATTTCATGATTAATACAATTTTGGCGCAAAAGACGATTACCACGGTTGGAATATCATTTTTAAGCCCTTACTATTTTAGCCTTCCTTATGCCAAGCAACATCGCTTGATTGCACGATTGCCCGGATTATTGCCACAAACGGAAATTGCAGCTTTGAAGCCGGAAGCCTACGCCGAAATTTCAGATGGACTGCGCACAACAATTTTGCGCCTGCAAAACGGCGGAAAACGCGTGGTGATTATAGAAGATATTCCCGAAATGCCATTTAGCCCAAATGCGTGTTTGAACGCTTGGAAACCACTTGAGATTTTGCAGAAATGCGGTGTTACAAGGGAAGAAAATATGCGGCGAACTGTTCATTATCGTGCTTTGCTTGACAGCTTCAAACAAGAGTTTCCTGCAATAAAAATTATTCGGACCAAAGACGTTTTTTGCAATGATGAGTTATGCAGCCCAATCCAAAATGGACGCATGCTTTACCGTGATAGCCATCATCTTTCGGTGATTGGAAGCGAGATTGTTGGTAAGCGAATAATAGATCAACTTAAATAGTGAGCCGATTGAAGTGCGCTTACAACACGCAAATTCCTTATATGCGACGCCATCTTGCAAAAAGCGTTAAAAGCAACTGGCGACTAACACTTAGCAACGACCCATCATGCGATTGATTATCGGGCAGGCTTGCATTTTTACATCGTCGAAAATACCGCGCTAAATTGTTCTGCATGCCAATTCTTCGTTTGAATTTTTTTCTTACAATGCTAACTCCAACTGAATAGTTCAATCGATTAGAGCGCCGCCGTTAATTCTGGGTTTGGAGATTGTTATGATTATTTCGTGTGGTGAAGCGCTGATTGATATGTTGCCGCGCGTGACGAGCGAGGGCGAGGCTTGTTATATGCCGGTGGCGGGCGGCGCGGTGTTTAATACTGCGATTGCGCTGGGGCGGCTGGGTGCGCCGTCGGGCTTTTTCTCCGGCATTTCATCGGATTTTTTCGGCGATCTTTTGGTGCGCTATTTAGAAGACAGCAAAGTGGACGCCAAATATGTGGTGCGCTCGGATCATCCGGAGACGCTGGCATTCGTGCGGCTCGTCAACGGGCATGCGCAATATGCGTTTTATGACGAGGGCACATCGGGGCGGCTGCTGGCGCAATCCGACATTCCAAGCTTGGATGCAAGCGTGACGGCGCTGCAATTCGGTGCGATCAGCCTGATACCGGAGCCATGCGGGGCGACATATGAGGAAATGATGCGCCGCGAGCAGCACAATCGCGTCATCTCGTTTGATCCAAACATCCGCACATCCTTTATTAAAGACAAGCCAGCACACCGCGCGCGCATGGAGCGGATGCTGGCGATGTCTGATATTGTTAAACTCTCAGACGAGGATCTGGCGTTTTTTGATGCGGCGGGTGATTTTGACGGATTTGCGGCGCGGCTGCTGAGCGGCAAGGCGAAACTCGTTGCCATGACGCGCGGTGCGGACGGGGCTGTGGGTATTTGTAAAGCCGGTAAAGTCGAAGTGCCGGGCATCAAAGTGGAAGTGGTTGATACAGTTGGGGCAGGCGATACGGTCAACGCAGGTATTTTGGCATGGCTGCATAAGACGGACAAGTTACACGCTGCAGGCTTAAGCGGGCTTTCAACCGCTGATGTGCAAGGTGCGCTGGAATTAGCTGTCCGCGCCGCCGCCGTCACCGTCTCGCGGGCCGGTGCGAACCCACCTTGGCTGCATGAATTAGCGGCCTAAGGGTCCGACTAAAAAGTCACTTTAGCGGTCAGCTGAGGTGATTTTCTGTGCTTCCAGTGCTCACACGTACCTTTTCTTCCCCGCCCTTAAGTGGCAAGCACTGGCAAGCACTGGCGGGTACCCCAGAAGTATGCTGCGCTCCGGTTCTCGAAAACCACCCCATTTGATTCACGAAAATGAACTTTGAGTCAGACACAAAATCGCGTTTGATGGGTGTTGTCCTTATATAAAGACACAGACAGCGCATTTAATGCTTGAGGCGGCGGGCAAATCCGTCTATCGCAGCCGCGTGCGGAGAGGTGGCCGAGTGGCCGAAGGCGCTCCCCTGCTAAGGGAGTAGGCTCCAAAAGGGCCTCGTGAGTTCGAATCTCATCCTCTCCGCCATAATTCACGCAAACCACAATCAACTTCATAGACTGAATCCATTATAGCAGGCATTCGCACCGGAACGGCGGGGCAAATCTCGCTGTTGTTGTGATTTTGTGGACGCAAACGCATGATTCCTTTCGCAGTGGCTATCAAGGCCGGTGCTGATTCCATGGCTACTCGCTCGCTCTGGCCACAGTTTGGACTAAATTGTTAAAGTTTGTTAAGCGATGTTACCAAGGTGTGAACAAAATCGTTGCCTTTTTGCAACAAGCTTAAGCGAACGTGACCGGATTGTGACCTCAAAGTGCTTTGGTCGTTGCACTTCTCCCCCGCATTCGTAATGTGAGCGAAGAAAGAAGTCGGCAAACGCAGATAGCTTTCATATTAATGGGGACGGGGCAAAACTTCAAAAGTCTGGTCCAGCCCGCCAACAAACTGGAGAACTATAACATGAACATCAAGAGCCTTCTTATCGGTTCTGCCGCAGCTCTCGTTGCCGTTTCTGGCGCACGTGCTGCTGACGCAGTTGTTGCCGAACCAGAAGCCGTAGAATATGTACGCGTTTGCGATGCATACGGCGCTGGCTACTTCTACATCCCAGGCACTGAAACCTGCTTGAAAATCGGCGGCTACGTCCGTTACGACATCGGCATGGGCGAAGCACTCGGTCTCGATACCGATGCTGATGGCCTCGGCGATGCTTTCGACAAGCGCGCTCGTTTCCAGTTGAACGTTTCGACTGCTGCTGAAACCGAACTCGGCACATTGCGCACTTTCACTGAAACACGCTTCACCTACGATCAAGGCGTAACAACAACTTCGTTGAACTTCGCTTACATCGAACTCGGTGGCTTGCGCGTTGGTAAAGACGAATCCGCATACACCACGTTCGCTGGTTATGCTGGCAACGTGATCAACGACGGTTATGTCGGTTACGGCCCATTTGATACAACACTCATCAGCTACACATTCACATCCGGTGCTTTCTCCGGTATCGTGTCTTTGGAAGATGACAACGGCCAGGGCCGTGGTTATGTTCCTGATGTTGTAGTTGGTGCTAAGTACTCTGCAGGCGACTTCGGTGTTACCGGCGTATTGGGTTATGACGAGTCCGCTAAGGGTCTTGCTGGTAAACTCCGCGTAGATGGTAAAGTTGGCGCATTCTCTGCCTTCATCATGGGTGGCTGGGGCAACAACAAAGTTGGTAACATCTACCAACCTTGGTCAGGTTCATGGGCTGTTTGGGCTGGTGCATCTGTTGACCTGTCCGAAAAGGCAACTGCAAACTTCGAAGTTGACTACGACAAGGGCAAAAACCTCGGTCTTGCTTTGAACGTAAAGTACACTGTTGCTCCTGGCTTCTCGATCACTCCTGAAGTTGTTTATCAGGATCCAGCTGGTCCAGCTAAGGGCCGCTTCGGTGGTTTCCTTCGCTTCCAACGTTCGTTCTAATTCAATCCCAACTTCGGTTGGTTTGAAGCAAAACCCGGCAGGCAACTGCCGGGTTTTGTATTTTTATACTTAGACAAAGTTATAAGCCGCGTGTTTCACGCCTGTGTTGTATGTTGAAAAGCCTACAACAACACTTGATTTTCAATACGTTAACCGCTTGTATACCTCCCGTATGAGGCTTTCTAAGATTAGGAAGGCTGTTACTTTGTTTTGGGGAACACAATGTACAATTGGAAAAGCTGGGTTTGGCCAGGTATTGTGACGACGGCCGTTTTAACGGCTGGCACGGGATGGTTTTTATCAAAGCCAGTCGAACATGATTTGACTGTTCGTGCGGGAGACACACTGAAGGCAGCATTGCCGTCAGCAACAATTTCTTTCGATGGACGCGATGCGCTGGTCACGGGTGTTGCTGAAAATGAAAGTTTGCGAGTAAAGGCAGCAGAACTCGCATTGTCGACATATGGCGTGCGCGTTGTAGATAACACCGTCACCTTACCGGAAATCGCCAATCCATTTGTGCTGAGCCTTGTAAAAGATGCCAAAGGGGTCACACTCAAAGGTAACTACGATAGCGCTGAAAGTCGGGCAAAACTTGTGGCGGCGGCTGAAACGGCAATGCCGGGAATACAGATAAAAGATGAGTTGACACTCGCCGCGGGTAAGCCAGCTGGCTTTGATGAACTCGCAACCTTTGCGCTCCGGCAGGTCGCTGATTTGACAGAAGGCGAGGTCAATCTCTCCAATATCGACTACGCAATCAAAGGTGCCGCAGTGAATGTCGAAGGGTACGACAGCATTTTGGCTGCGACAACACAATTGCCCGCGGGCGGCACGTTGAAAGCCGTCGACGTTGCGGTACCGGCATTGGGCCGCCCTTATGAATTTGGGGCTGCGATCGATGGCGATGCGATAAATTTGACCGGTTATGCACCCTCGCAAGACGTTAAAACTGCATTGGAAATGGATGTAAAAGCGGCATTTCCAGATAAAACTGTCAATAATCTACTCAAATTGGCGAGCGGTGCGCCGGGAAATTTCGCCGAATTGGTGAAGTTTGGCCTCGGCCAAATGGCAACCCTTGGCAATGGATCTTTTTCGCTTGTGGACGCAAGTTATGCAATCAAAGGCATAGCTGCCACGGCAGAGGTTTTCGATGCGGTGACAAAACAAGCCAATGAAAATCTCCCCGCAGGCGCGACGCTTGGCATGGCGGATTTGGCTAAGCCGACAGTTGCCGCACCAGCACCGGCTGCCGCTCCTTATGTGTGGTCAGCATCCAATGCGGCAGATGGATTGAAAATCGAAGGCACAGCGCCTTCGTCCCAAGCAGCGCTAGCCGCGTTGGATTTGGCAAAACGCCGCTTTGTAAAGACCGAAGTCATCGATGCGCAAACTGTTTTGGATGGCGCACCGGAAGAAATCGCAGCCGCGCAGGCTAATTCTCTGAAAATATTATCTTATTTGACAGCGGGTAAGGCTGCAATCGCCGACAAGGTCGTGACAATTGAAGGCACAGCGCCTTCTGAATCGGTCTTGAAATTGGTCAAGTCGATGGCGCAAAGCGGTGCCGCTGGCTTCGAATTCGTCTCAAAGGTGACCGTTGTTGAACCGCAAAATGTTGCCATGGCTGCTGAGGTCGCCAAGCCATACATATGGTCCGCCACCTCCGGTAACGATGGTTTGAAACTAGAAGGCGCAGTGTTGAGCGCAGCGGTGGGTGCGTCTATTTTTGACGTCGCGACCAGCAGTTTCGCTGGAAAAGCGATCACGAATGCGCAGTTGCCGCAAAACCCTTCACCAGCGGGATTTGCAGATGCACAAGCGGCGGCACTCAAGGGTCTTGCTTTGTTACAGCAAGGCACTGCCAGTATTACTGATAAAGTGGTGCGTTTGATTGGCACCGCCTCGTCTGACGAGACGAAAAGTGCGGCCGTCACGCTCATTGAAAAAGCATTGCCGGACGGTTTTTCTTTGGACGCGGCGGCGGTGACTGTTGTCGAGACCGCGCCTGCTGCCGTTACTATGCCATATGCGTGGTCGGTGTCTACAAGTGCCGCTGGCGTGAAATTAGATGGCTCTGCGGCCTCTGCCGAGGCGGGGGCTGCGGTGTTGGCGTTGGCACAGCAGCGCTTTGTTAAAACCGAGGTGATGGACGCCCAGACAATCGCGCAAGGCGCACCGGATGGTTTTGCGGAGGCGCAAGCCGCTTCGTTGAAAGCGCTGTCATATTTGTCGGAAGGCAAGGCAATCCATAGTGACAAATCGGTCGACATCACGGGTATTGCGGTTTCTGAAAACATCAAGGCATTGGTGGTAAGAAACGCGACCGCAGCAATGCCAAAAGACTATGCGCTCACGACAAACATTACAGTCGCTGCGCCAGCCGCACCGATAGTTGAGACAGTAGCGGCCGAAGGCGATTGTTTAACGCAGGTGGCAAGCTTTTTGAAAGCAGAACAGATCGCTTTTGAGAGCAATCGTTCCGATATACTGGAAAGTTCCAGTGCATTGGTGGGGAAAATTGCGGCTGCATTGGCGAGTTGCCCTGATGTGCGCGTTGAAATCGCTGGGCACACGGATTCTGATGGGAACGACGATTATAATCAACGCCTGTCACATGATCGTGCCCATGTTGTGCGTAAAGCCCTGGTCGCCAATGGCGTTCCATTTGAACGCATGATCGCCAAAGGCTACGGCGAGAAAGAGCCGATAGCCGATAACGTCTCGGATGAAAACAAAGCTAAGAATCGCCGCACTGAATTTCGGCTGATTCAATAAAGGAGCTAAAAATTATGGTGTATCTCGCGGGAAAAATTTGGATCCCATTGCTTATTGCACTGATCGTTGGTCTGTACGTCGGCTGGACAACAGCCGCGCCGAAGCGTTGATTGGATTATCAAAATGACGATGTTTTTAATTCAATCTGCAATTTTGTTAGCCATCGCATTCATCATTGGGTGTCTCATTGGCTATTGGCTAAGACGATGGTTTGGGGTGAGTGAGGCGGCGGCGCCCGCTGCAGCCACCGTAGCCGGTGTTGCGGCAGTCGCCGCTGTTGCTGCACGCCCACGCGAAGAAGCCATTGAAACTAATGTCGCGCCAGCACCAGTGGCGAAACAACCCACTCCTGCGGCTCCGCTTGTTGCACCTGTTGCAAAGCCGGTTGCCAAAGCCACCAAGCCAGACGATCTCAAGCTCATCGTGGGCATTGGTCCTGTCAATGAGCGTAAACTGCATGGTCTTGACGTAAGGCGCTTTGCGCAAATTGCTGCTTGGACGCCTAAAGACGAAGAGGAGTTTGGCAACAAGCTTGAGTTTCCAGGTCGCATAGAACGCGAAGAGTGGGTTCGGCAGGCTAAAAACTTGGCAGCTGGCGGCAGTTCCGAAGATGCAGGCGAATTGGCGCGGCGCAAGGGTCAATCCAAAGGCCAATCAAAGTCGGCTGGACTAATGGGAAATACTGCAACGCAGAAGGCCGAAAAGCCGGTAGCAAAAGCCAAGCCTTCGACGGGCAAAGCCGCCGCAGCAAAACCTGCAGCGCCGGTTAAAAAGCCAATGCCGATGAAGCTGAATAAACCAATTGGTGGCAAAGCAGATAATTTGACCCTAATCAATGGCATCGGCAACGTGATTGAAACAAAACTCAATGAAATGGGTGTTTTCCATTTCGAGCAAGTTGCCAACTGGACTATGGCGCAGGCGGAAGATTTTTCAACGGCCGTGGGGTTCCGTGGCCGCGCCTTGCGTGAAGGCTGGGTCAAAGAAGCCGCCATATTTGCAAAAGGTGGCACAACCGAACATGCCAAAAATGTCGAAGCCGGAAAAATTACGTCCAGCCGCGTTTCGACGGCGAGCGAAAAAGGCGGCAAGAAATAACGTCCACGCGGACTGGTGAACAGAAAGGCCGGATAATGGATCCGGCCTTTTCTATATTATGATCGGTCTCTCGCGAACCAGGCTATCAATGTTTGATTGGTGGTTGTGACTTCAGGAAAGCGATAATCTGATCGGGCAAAGCGCCCACATCCAAGAGGGGTGCGTGGCCTTGACCGGGCGCGACTACGGACGTGCAATTTGGATGGCGTTTGCCCATTTCTTCAAAAGTCTGAGGCGAAAGTAAACGACTGTGCTCGCCGCGGATGACCATCATCGGGACGGCGCACAGCCCTGTAAATTGTGGCCAAAGCGCGGGCAAAAGGGTGTCCGCCTGTAGGCTCGCAAGGGTTTGGGCAATTTTTGGATCAAAGTCGGCAATGATTTTGCCTTTGGCATCCTCTTTGTAAATGGCGCGCGCATGGCGCTGCCAATCGGCATCACTCAAAATGGGAAATGCTTTGCCGTGAACAGTTTTCTGGATGGTAATTGCATCATCCCAGTTTTTTGGCTGTGGTGCATTTTCAAGGTAGAGCCGAATTTGCAAGAGCCCGTCCGGCTCAATCACCGGTCCAATATCATTGAGTATGACGGCTTGCAAAATAGTCGGGCGCATTCCGGCCAACAAGTGCAAGATCAATCCACCGCGCGATGTGCCTATGAATACCGCCTGTTCGATACCAAGCGCTGCAAGTCCTGACAAAACATCCTGTGCTTCCGCAACGACGGTGTAGTCTTGTATAGTGGCAGCGTATGCCGATGCGCCGCGTCCACGACTATCAATCGCGACAACCCGAAAACCTTCAGCGATGAGGCGCGTGGCCAACCCATCAAAATCCCGCGCATTGCGTGTCAGGCCCGCAAGGCAAACGATGGTTTGAAGGGCAGGGCCTTGCGGCTCATACACGCGGGCATGAAGCAGCAGCCCTTCTGTGCTAGAAAAATACCGTGATGTGTAATTCAACTGCGCCGCCCAAACCTCAAATCATCTTCGATGTTTACTGAACCACCAAGGCGCACTTTGTAAACCTGATAATTTTCCATAACACGCTGCACATAGTTGCGTGTCTCACTGAAGGGGATGTTTTCAATCCAATCCACAACAACTTCGATCGGTTTTCCGCGCGGATCACCAAACTTTTTGACCCATTCTTGTGCCCGGCGTGGGCCCGCATTGTAGCCGGCGAACGTCAAAATGTAGGAGCCTTCGAAACGATCGATTTGTTCGCCAAGAAAATGCGCGCCAAGCGTTGCGTTATAGGCCGCGTCACTGGTCAGTTTCGATACTTCGTAAACGATGCCATTTTTGCGCGCCACTTCCCGCGCAGTCGCTGGCATCAACTGCAGCAAACCACGCGCGCCCGCCTTGGAAATCGCGCCCACGTTAAATTCACTTTCCTGCCTTGCAATAGCGTACGCCAACGCTTGGCCCGAACTTGAAATGTTGGCATGATCGGGTATCGCGCCAATTGGATGGCTTAAAGCGCCGACATCAAGTCCACGCGTGGCAGTAATTTTGCCAATTTTCAACGTCGTAAAATGATCGTCCGTCGCGCCAACTTTATTTGCAAGCAAGGCAATTTCACCAACGGATTCAAGCTCTTGGGCCAAATTGAAATACAGTGCCTGCGCGCGGGACGCATACCCAATTTCTTGCAGACGTTGAATAGCTGCAACCGCTTCGCGCTTTTCAAACCGCCGACGGTCCTCATTATTGGCAATCGGGGCGGGCATCTCTAAGGTCTTTAGACCAAGCTGCGCGGCGGCAAGCTGGCCGTAAAAATTTGTGCCAAAATGCGCAGCCTTTCTAAAGGCCTCGCCACCCTCTTGGCCATCAGCGGCCAGCGCACGACCAAGCCAATAAAACCCACGCGATGCCGATTGGGGCTTGGATGACAGTGACAACAACTTGGTAAAATGCGCAATGGCTAACTGCGGATCTTCGATCTGACGCAAAGCAATCCAGCCTGCATGAAACTCCGCTTCTGCCGCTGCAGTTGGTGACAGGGCACCGTAATTGGTAACAACCTTGTAGGCGCGTTGATAGTTGCCGCGCTCCATCAAGGCACGCGCCACAATGCGTCGCTCAGTCCACCACGCGTCGGCATCGATGAAGTTCGATGTATCGATGGACGCCTTCGTCAGAATTTCGGCCGCTTTATCAAACTGAGCAGTCTTTCGATGCTGAAGCGCTTGCACAAACTGAAACGCCGGTGTGGCTTTAAGGGCGGGCGGCATTGCCTTCAACTTCGTGGCCGCATCATCCGCGCCGCGAATGATGGCCGCCCAAGCGTCATACAAGGGGGATGCATTTGCCAAAGCAGCGACACGGCCAGCGGATGCTATGCGCTCTGCATAGAGCATAGCTTGCATACGGATGAAGTGATCTTCAGCGGTTAATACGCCCGAAAACTCAGATAAAATCTGCTTTTCGTCTTCAACTTCCATTTTTGCCGAGCGCCAAAGCGGAGACAATATTTGAGCGGCGCCCGCTTGATTGTTTTTAGCAATATAGGCCCGCGCCAATATTGTTGTGCCTTTTGCCGTGTTGGGTGGGCTTATAGCAAAAGCCGCGATGACAGACTCTGCATCTGGATTCTCGCGGTAAAGCGCACGTTCTGCATTGTTGCGCAAAGTGGTGAGCCCAGGCCAATTGGGCAAATCAGCAGCGGCCTTGTTTATCTCAGTGCTGGATACGGCATCGCTGCCCGATAGCGCGATTGCCCATTGCAGAATGTGCCGATCGAGCGAGGCAGGAGCCAAATTATCACGAATATTTTGGGCACTGGCCACATCATCGTTTTGCAAGGCATCAAGGCCTGTCTTCAAAGCACTTATTGCAGGAACACTGGGTGTAATAGCTGCAGTCGTGTTGAAATCTACAAAACTTGGCATCGGCAAATTTTGTGAGATGGGCAACATCGCAAACGCGGCAGCCAAAATAACAACAGATTTCTTCAAACGAATACTCTCCATCCACACAGCACCCGCGTGGGGCCGGTTCTAAGAATGTATGCCCTGATCATGACTGCAACGTTAAACATGGACGTAAGATCAACATGCAAATGCGCCATGTGTGTGGCAATGCTCTTGAGTTAAAAACGCGGCAAGACTATGGTGCGCCGCTTCCAGTCGGGCAAAACACAAGCAACTGCCCATTATCACAGAATTTTCGGAGTTAAGTCGATGCTAAAGGGTTCCATCACAGCGCTGGTTACGCCATTCGATCAGGCAGGTCGCTTTGATGAAAAAGCGTTTCGCAGCTTCGTGGATTGGCAAATTAAAGAGGGGACCCATGGATTGGTTCCGGTCGGCACGACTGGTGAATCGCCGACGCTCAGCCATATCGAACATAAGCATGTGGTGGAAACGTGCATTGAAGTCGCCAAAGGCCGCGTGCCGGTGATTGCGGGTGCCGGTTCCAACAACACCGAAGAGGCCATTGATCTGGCGCGTCATGCTGAAAAGGTCGGCGCGGACGCTGTGCTTGTGGTGACGCCTTACTACAATAAGCCAAACCAGCGCGGGCTTTATGCGCACTATGCGGCAATTGCCAAGGCTGTGAAGACGCCGATTGTGATCTACAATATTCCGGGTCGCTCCATCGTCGACATGACGCCAGAAACCATGGGCCAGCTGGTGCATGATTTCAAAAATATCATTGCAGTGAAGGATGCCACTGGCAAAATCGAGCGCGTTTCCGAACAGCGCATCACCTGCGGCCATGATTTTATTCAGCTTTCTGGCGAAGATGCAACGGCGCTGGGCTTTAACGCTCATGGCGGCGTGGGTTGTATTTCAGTCACCTCAAATGTCGCCCCGCGCCTGTGTTCAGAATTTCAGTTGGCGACGCTGGCTGGCGATTATAAAAAAGCGCTTGAAATTCAAGATCGCCTGATGCCGCTGCACAAGGCGATGTTCATCGAGCCAAACCCAGCAGGGCCGAAGTATGCGCTGTCCAAGCTGGGCAAGATCGAATATGTCCAGCGCTTGCCGCTGGTGCCGATTGAAAAGGCCACGGCTGATAAGTTGGATGCGGCCATGAAACATGCCGGATTGATCAACTAAAGCAATGGTAAAAGCCCCGACAGTCAAAAAACTTGCGGCGGAAAACCGCAAGGCACGCTTCAATTACGAGATTATCTCGACGATTGAGGCTGGCATTATGCTGACCGGCACCGAGATCAAAGCGCTGCGGGAAGGCCGAGCCAACATTACCGATAGTTACGCCAGTCGGGAAGATGGCGGGATGTGGCTGATCAATTGCTATATCCCCGAATATCTGCAAGCCAATCGCTTCAATCACGAACCGCGCCGCCGCCGCAAGCTGTTGCTGCACGCCAAGGAAATTGACCGGCTGGCCCAAGCCATTGAGCGCGACGGCATGACCATTGTGCCGCTCAATATTCACTACAACGACAAAGGCTTTGCCAAAGTCGAGCTCGGCGTCGCTAAGGGTAAGAAGCTGCACGACAAGCGCGAAACCGAAAAATC
>JBGTAU010000512.1:0-1993 GCA_041749675.1 Rhizobiaceae bacterium
TTGGACACTTCCCCCTCTTCCAGCCCGGCGTCTAAAATCGCCTGATCCATTGCGACGTGATTCCAAGCAGTACCGCGGCCATGAAATCGCATTGCACGGCGATCCACGATCGTTTCGGGGTCTAACGTTGGAGCGCCATGCACCTGACAGCGAAATCCAAGGCGGGTATAATCTTCCGCCGCTGAAATGCCCGATTTTGCCTCGCGCAAAGAAGCCAAGACTTCTTGCGTATTGTTTCCAATTGAGGACACAATGCCCATGCCTGTGACAACAACTCGTCTCATGTAATGTTCCTTGTGCTTTCAACCATCGTTCAGGAAGCGGCTGCCGAGCTAACTTTGGACAGACCAACCTTCAAGTCGCTCGCAGTATATATCTGCTCGCCGTCAGCTTTCACCCAACCATCGGCAATGCCAAGCACCAAGCGGCCGCGCATCACGCGTTTGAAATCAATGCCATATTCAACAAGTTTGGTTTTTGGAGTCACCATGCCTTTGAATTTCACTTCGCCGGTCGAAAGCGCCATGCCGTAGCCGGGCTCACCCAGCCAACCCAAATAAAAGCCAGTTAACTGCCACATAGCGTCAAGACCAAGACAGCCGGGCATAATGGGATTGCCGATGAAATGGCACGGAAAAAACCATGCGTCAGGTTTCACATCAAACTCAGCGCGGATGTACCCTTTATCAAACGCACCTCCGGTTTCGCTGACATCGGTGATACGATCAAACATCAACATCGGCGGCGCAGGCAGTTGCGCGTTGCCGGGGCCAAATAGTTCGCCGCGGCCACATGCCAACAGTTCTTCATATCCGTAAGCTGATTTCTGCTCTGCCATAGTCCGTCCCTGTGTATTACGCCCCTGTTGCCAAGGCTAATTCCCATTGCACTAACACAGACATTATAGCAGTGAAACTGCAACACAAAGATTTCGCGCAAGAAACTGATACGAAATTGACTGGAAATTGATCTCAATCAACACTCTTGCGTCCAATTTTGCTGAAAGCTATAATCAATGTTGAAAAATGTAGTTGTGTCCGCGCAAGCTGGTGAAATGTGACAAAGGAAATAGCCGTGTTCTCCACATTGCCAATGTCGGTTGAAGATCGTTTACGCAAAGTTGGACTACGCCCGACCCGTCAACGCTGTGATCTGGCGAATTTGATTTTCCGTCGCGGCGACCGCCATTTTACAGCTGAAAGTCTACAAGGCGAAGCCTTGAGCGCCAATATTCCCGTGTCTCTGGCGACAATCTACAATAATTTGCACCAATTTACCGAAGCTGGCCTGTTACGCCCGTTGTCGATGGACGGAACAAAAACGTTTTTCGACACCAATGTGTCCAATCACCACCATTATCTGATCGAGGGTGAGAACGAGGTGATCGATATCGAAGATGGCAAAATCGGCATATCCGGTATGCCAGAAGCACCAGCCGGATTTGAAATCGCCCACGTCGACGTTATTATCCGCCTGCGCCGCAAGTCTGTTTGAATAAAACTTACGGCCGCACTTCAGCCCTGCATAGACATTCGACTGTCTAAATAGTCCATCACTTGGGCAATCGCGCCTTCCGGTGACACACTTGATGCATCGAGTCCCAGCCTAAGCCATAGCCCGTCTATTATTGCTGAGACATTCAGTGCGACAGTTTCTGCTTCGCTGGGGTCGAAGCTATGTTTTAAGCAAGATAATAAATTTGAACGCATACGGCTATGTATCGCGCGTTGAATACGGGCAAGTGTCGGTTCACGCGGAACTTCCGCGCATAAAGAAAGCCAAGCATGGCAAAGTGAAGGGCGGAAAAAGCGAGGATCAAAATTAGCATTGACGATGGCCTTGAGCCGATCGTGAGGCGAGGCAGCTAGCCTCATACGTTCAGCAACCAATTTACCCAAATCCAGATTAGCTTCTCGCATAACTTCTTCGAAGAGCGCACTTTTGTTAGAAAAATAGTGCAACACGATACCTTTTGAACAACCGGCTTCTAGGG
>JBGTAU010000513.1:0-2216 GCA_041749675.1 Rhizobiaceae bacterium
GCTTGTTCGGGCGAAAGCGTGATGCCGGTAACTTTTACGCCGAAGTTTGCCGCTAGATAACATGACAGTGCGCCCCAGCCGCACCCGATGTCGAGCACGCGCATGCCGGGTTTTAATTGCAGTTTGGCTGCGATATGGCGCATCTTGTCCATCTGCGCCTGTTCTAAAGAGTTCGCGGGGTCAGTATAATAAGCGCAAGAGTAATTCATTGTCGGGTCGAGCCAAAGCTTATAAAACTCCGGCGTAATGTCGTAGTGGTGGCGCACATTCTCATCGGCTTGTTTGAGCAGATTGTTTTGTTGCAAGCGCTTGACCGCCCGCCACGCTTTTCGCAACATCTGTTGTACAGGATGGCTGCCCAAGGCTTTGCGATTGTTGGAAAACAGCACCAACAAATCATGGATGGTTGATCCGTCCTCAAATTCTATCTGGCCATTCATATACGCTTCGGGAAAAGCCAATTCCGGATTGAAGAAAATCTTCCGCGCGACGTTCGCATCGGTCAATCGAAAGGTCACCACTTTGGCGCCGTTCCCGTCACCAAACAACCAGCGTGTGCCGTCGGCGTCGATAACACACAACGCCCCCTTTTCAATAAAGCGTTTCAACAAACCGGATAGCAGGCGCATGGACATAATCTGGCTCCTTTCGGCTTGATCAAGATAGACCATAGGCTGCATTAATAACAGCTAGTATTGAATCAGGCGATCGCAAAAGTGTCTTCAGGTGAACTTGCGTGGTCACAATTCATCAGAAAAAGCCGAGGAACGCCGCAGGGATTATTTCCCGAATGCATTAGGTTGGCTGCCTTATGTTTTGAAAATGATGGGATATCATTAAAAAGCCGGAGCATTCACTGCCCCGGCATCTAAGCTTTAATCCCAAGATCGCTTACTTCAGCGCCACCGGGGCCACCAATTGTGTAATCCGGCGTATGGCCACGCGGCGGTTTACTTCGCTGGGCTTGGTGGTTTTCACTTTCAAATAGCGCTCACCATAGCCTTGGGTGGTCAAGTTTTCGGACGGTATTTCGAAGGCGTCGGTCAGTGCTTGTGCGACGGCTTCGGCGCGTTTGTCGGAGAGGACAAGGTTTGCCTGATCCGTGCCGACCGCGTCAGTATGGCCTTCGATGAGGAAAGTTTCGCCGGGGTTTTTCTTCAAGAGTTTCAGCATTGCATTGGCTACGCTTTCAAGCTTCTCGATCTGGTCCTCGCGGATATCTGAACTGCCCAAATTAAACGTCAATGTGTCCAAATCGATGCGCCGCACCTTGTCGCGCACGCGCGCGGATTGCTTGACTTCACGCACTGAATAAGTGCGCTCGACGCGCTCTACCGGTGGCTTTTCCAAGAAATCATAATAGATGATTTCAGGATCAAACTCCGCCTCGCGGTCGTCGATCAAGCTGACCGACAAGATATACTCGCGGATTGGAATATTGAGGACGAGCGGCGGTAAATCAAACACCGGGTCACGCCATTCGACGTAGTCTTCGCGGTCATATTCCGGCGAGTAGCTGAGGAACACTTCACGGCCATCTGGCATGATGCGTGAGCGTTGAATGATGTCGCCAAAGCGGTTTCGGATGGTCACGATCTGTACGCCATTGGCGCGAATGATGGTTTCTCGTGTGCGCCCGCGCGGCAGGCGTTCAACCAGCACTTCATCGTCTTTGTAGGTCAAACGCTCGGTATCTGGCGTGTTGATCACCAGAACATTGTTGACGTTGACGATGGTACGGTTGTCGATGACTTTGATCACCTCTTGTGCGGGCGGCGCAATGGGTACCGGCAAGGCTGTCAAGCGCACGCCGTCTTCTATCACCGCGGAACCGACTGCAACTGGCTTAATCAATTCAATGGCCTGCGCATCCGTTACTGGCGCTGGCGGCGGTGGAGCAGCAGGTTGCGCAGGGACGACCGGAGCCGCCGGTTGACCCTCTGGTAACACAATCACTTCTTTTGCACTGTCAAGCACTGGGGCTGCGTTTTCCGGCAAGGGCTCAGGCAGTTTTTCAAGAACTGGATCCGGCACCGGTGCAACTACAGGCGCAGGGTCTGCAGGTGCCACAGGTGCGACAGGTTCAACCACAGGCACAGGGTCTGCAGGTGCCACAGGCGCGACAGGTTCAACCGCAGGCGCAGGGTCTGCTGGTGCCACGGGCGCCACTGGCTCAACAGCCGGCGCAGGGTCCGCTGGTGCCACGGGTGCCACTG
>JBGTAU010000514.1:0-2189 GCA_041749675.1 Rhizobiaceae bacterium
TTTGATCTGCTCTACTGGAACTCAGATTCCACACGAATGACGGCGGCAAATCACTCGTTTTATTTGCGCAAATGTTATCTTGAAAACGCACTGACAACCGAGAAAATGATCCTCGGAGGTTCCGTCGTCCACTTGGATGAGGTGAAAATCCCGGTGTTTTCGGTCGCCGCGCGTGAAGATCACATCGCGCCCGCAAAATCAGTCTTCTACGGAATGCGATTCTTCGGGTCTGACGTCACGTTCATTCTTGCCGGATCTGGCCATATTGCCGGTATCGTCAATCCGCCCGCAAAGCAAAAATATCAATATTGGACCGGCGGCGCGACTGAAGGCGACTTGGCTGATTGGCTCGAAAATGCAGAAGAACATGCTGGTTCTTGGTGGCCACACTGGATGGACTGGATTCGCGAGCGCGATAATCGGCTTGTGGACGCACGCCAACCGGGCGGTGGAAACTTGGCTGCGCTCTGCGATGCGCCCGGAACTTACGTAAAGGAACGTATCTAAATCCGTTGGAATCGTTCACGAAACGTGACAGCCAGCTACAATTCATCAACGTTTCGCCGCATTCCTTGCCTAGCGGAACGTTGCAGGCTCGTATTGAATCGCCTAAAACAAATTCAAAATTGGGGTCGCATTTCTCGCGAATGGCCAGCCAAGGCCCTGAAAAGACTGAAGCAGGAAACGGGTACAGGTTTGAACGGCAATTCAAAACATCTTGTGCGCTTGGTGCGCGGTATTTCACTTGCGCTGCCTGTAGCGTCAGCAATGTTTTTAGTTTCATGCACGTCGACTGGTTCGAGCCTCGATGTTTCGGGCGCGTCATTGCAAGCCGCCTCACCGCAACCTTCACTTAACAGTCAGATCCCCGCACCAATTCAGCCGAGCCTCGAACAATCACAAGGATCAGCGCCTCTAATCGTTCAAACACAGATTGGCGGCGCGGCGGTCCCTACCCCACCCGCGTTAGATGCCTCGGCAGATTTAGCAAAAGGTCAGGAATCAGTTGCAGGACAAGTGCTCGTCGCACCGGCCGAGGCAAATACTCTGGCAGCACCTGCACCGATTATTGCGCTCAATCAGCCGGTACCGAGCGAAACAGGCGTTATTGCCCCGCCTACACAAGGCACAAACGAAGCGTTGATCGCGAAAGCAGCATCTGCGGCCCAGGCTGCGCCACAATCAGTGCCGGTTGCCCTCACAGCAACTGATTCCAACGTTGACCCGGCTCGCTTTGGCACGCAAGGAACGGAGGTCGCTACGGCTTCGAAGTCCGATGGTCAAATTCTGACGGCAGCGCCAGCTGTCTTGGAATCAGCCCCCCCTGTGAAGAAGAAAGGGTTGTTCGCCAATCTTTTCGCCAGCCAGCCCAAAAAGGCGGTAGCTCCGAAAGTTGATGCGAACGAAGGCCAGCAGATTCAACTCGCGCTTGCCGATCCCACACCGACCAAGCCTGCGGTTAAAGCAGCATCCATTGCTCCAGTTTTGCAGCCGGCAAATCTTCAACTTGCGAAACTTGATACAGGAACTGAAACCCTTTCTGACGTGCCGGAATCGAATAACGGCGATTTGCCGGGTGTCCGCAAGGGCGCCCTGTTTGAAATTAAGCGTCGTGATTCGCTTGATAGCGATGCGGATATTGATATTGGCGAAACCGACGGCGGTCCGGTTCTGCTGGCCTCTGCGGCAGGCCTTGCTCGATTGGCACCGAACGGTCTTAAAGTGCAGCGCGAAAGCGTCGATGTCGCATGCTTGAAGCCACAACTGGTCAAGATGCTCAAAGGCATTGAGCGCCATTATGGCCGCACAGTCGTGGTAACATCAGGCTATCGCAGCCCGGGTTATAACCGCCGTGTGCGCGGCGCTAAAAATTCTCTACACATGTTTTGCGCGGCAGCCGACATACAAGTTTCCGGCGTCGGCAAATGGGAACTGGCCAAGTACGTACGCTCCATGTCCGGTCGCGGCGGCGTTGGTACCTATTGCCATACAAATTCGGTCCACGTGGACGTTGGTCCGGACCGTGATTGGAATTGGCGCTGCTCACGCAGAAAATAAGTCACTGAAAAGTCCGGTAAAAAGTGAAAATTACTGTCTTTTCGGGGTTGCGACTTTCAAACTTCCTGATTATAGAACCCTCACCGTGCGCCCTTCGTCTATCGGTTAGGACGCCAGGTTTTCATCCTGGT
>JBGTAU010000515.1:0-3364 GCA_041749675.1 Rhizobiaceae bacterium
TTTTGTTGCTAGTCCAATCGGCCTTACCTTTTCCCCTCAACACAATCCCAAAACAAGCTGGCGATATCGGCGCCGCCGAAGCGTTTGACTTCGCGGATGCCGGTGGGGGAGGTGACGTTGATTTCAGTCATGTAGTCGCCGATGACGTCGATACCGACCAAAATGAAGCCGCGTTGTTTTAAGCTTGGCCCGATGCGCTCGCAAATTTCTAGGTCGCGTTTGGTGAGGTCTGATTGCATGGCTTGGCCGCCCGCGTGCATGTTTGAGCGGGCGTCGGTTTCAGCGGGTACGCGGTTGATCGCGCCGACCGGTTTGCCGTCGATGAGAATGATGCGCTTATCGCCTTGGCGCACGGCGGGCAGATATTTTTGGGCGATGATTTGCTCGCGCGAGAGGCCGCCAAACATTTCAAGCAAAGATGATAAATTGCGGTCGTCTTGGCGCAAATGAAACACGCCTGCGCCGCCGTTTCCGTACAAAGGTTTGAGAATAATATCGCCATGAGTTTTACGAAACTCTCTGATTTCCTCGGGGTCTTTGGTGATCAAAGTTTCCGGCATGAGGTCTGGAAACTCAGTGACGAAGATCTTTTCGGGGCAATTGCGCACATGAAAAGGGTCATTCACCACCAAGGTTTTGGGATGAATGCGCTCCAACATATGGGTTGTCGTGATGTAGTTCATGTCAAAGGGCGGATCTTGGCGCAATAATATCACGTCCATTTCGCTTAAATCGGTGCGCACGGGAGCGCCTAAATCAAAGTGGTTGCCCTTTTCATCGCGCAGCCGCATGTCTTCAATCCGCGCAAACACTTTATCGCCCATCATGGCCAGTCGATCTGGCGTATAATGAAACAGTTGGTGCCCACGGCGCTGCGCTTCGAGCGAGAGCGCAAAACTGGTGTCTCCGGCAATGGTGACGGTGCGGATGTGATCCATCTGGACCGCAATTTTTAACGACATGTGTTGTTTTCCGTAGTGAGAATCTGAGTGTCGAACATGGTGGCCTTCGCAGAAGAATGCAAGTCTGGTTGGTTGCGTTAACCTGTGAACACTTCCGCAATTATTTTGTGGCAGGCTCATTTGATAATCAATCAGAAGACGTCATCAGGGACGCAAGAGGGACGGTATGGACAGCGATTTCTTTTCATTTGACCAAGAATCAGAAACAGCATCCACCGATCTCAAAACGGGTTTGGCCAATCGCGGCCGACTGATTGGCAAAATTGAAAAGCTCATGATCGAGCGCGCTGATGATCCGGTGCCGTTCGCTGTGGCACGCATCGGGCTGGATGGCTTTAAGCCGATCAATGATTTGTACGGCCGTGAGGCTGGCGACCGCATCCTGCAGCAAGTTGGCATGCGCCTGCGCGCAGCTGTCGAAGGCACGGGTTTTGCAGGACGTTATGCTGGTGATGAGTTTGGTATTTTGTATCCAATGGTGTTTCGCCGTCAGGATGCGCAATCCCACGGCGAGATGCTGACGGAAATTCTCAGTGCGCCTTATGATTTGGGTGAGCGAACGGCGCGCCTGTCTGCCTCCGTTGGGCTTGTGGTCTTTGAAGACGCGGACGATACGGTCGAAGACGTGCTGCGCAAAGCAGACAGTGCGCTGTATAATGCGCGGCGTCGCGGCAGTGGCCGCACGGTGGTGCATTCGCGCGAAATGGAAGAGGCGGCGCGCAAAGCAACACGCATTGAGCAGGCCCTGCGCCGCGCGGTTTCTGCCGAAGAAGTTGAGCCTTTCTTCCAGCCGATTGTTGATTTGAAAACCGGAGACACCGTTGGCTTTGAGTGTCTTGCACGTTGGACCGACAAAGATTTGGGATTCATCTCGCCTGTGGTGTTTATCGCCATCGCCGAAGAGTGCGGCATTATTGAACCGCTGACGCAATTGCTGTTGCGAAAAGCCACGATTGCCGCGCGGGGCTGGCCAGCACATATGTTCTTGTCGTTCAACTTGTCGCCCGTACAGCTTGAAGACGTGAATACGGGCAAAAACATTTTGTCGATTATCAAAAAGACTGGGTTTAACCCGAACCGCCTTGAGATTGAAATTACTGAAACCGGCGTGATGACCAATCCGCAAATCGCAGAATCCATCGTCACAGACTTGCGGGAAGCAGGAATTCGCGTCTCGCTCGATGATTTCGGAACAGGGCAATCCTCGCTCGGCCGCTTACGTGAATTCAAGTTCGATAAGTTGAAGATCGACCGCGCATTCATATCGTCTATCTTGAACGATCGCCCGTCAGAGCACATCGTCAAAGCCATACTTGCAATGTGCGAGGGCCTCGGCATCTCCACAATCGCCGAAGGGATTGAAGAGCAAGGCCAAGCCGACAAGCTTATCCAATATGGCTGCACCGGCGGGCAGGGCTATCTGTTTGGCAAGCCGGTCGACGCCGATGCGACGATGGGCTATCTCAATGATGCTTATCGCGGAGCCGCACGGGTTGCGTAACCGTTAGATCGTCAATAAGACTTTCTCAGCAATAGCCTCAAGACGATCAATCGTTTGCAAAATGTCGTCATGCGTCGTGCGCGGATTTATGGTGCACATGCGCAGCACAGTTTTGCCCGAAAGAATGGTTGGGCTGAGTAGAGCAAAACCTGAGTTGATCATATCATCAGCTATGCGCATGTTCAGCTGATCAAGCCCGGGCTCATTCAAATCATTGGCGTGGAAGCGGAACGTAATGATACCCAATTGTGCCGGTGTCACGATTTCCCAGCGGGGATTTTCGCGCAGCCGTGTCTCTGTCTGTCTAGCATGGTCCATGCCAATCGTGATGGCTGACTTGAAGGCCTCGATGCCAAAAGCTTTGATCGACATCCACAATTTCAGTGCACGAAAACCGCGCGTCAACTGTACGCCATAATCGCTGAAATTCGGCTGCTCCGATTTTTGCTCGACGATCTTGAGATATTCCGCTGACACCTTAAAAGTTTCGTTGAGCAAGGATTTGTCGCGGATCAAGGCACAACCAATTTCATAAGGCTGAAACATCCATTTGTGCGGATCTATTGTTAGCGAGTTTGCGCGGTTGAGTCCGGAAAGCAATGCGCTGCCTTCATCTGTGAGCGCGGCACTGCCGCCATAAGCACCGTCAATGTGCAACCAAAGCCCATCCTGCCCACAAAGGTCAGCGATGGCATTTAACGGGTCGATGGCACCGGTGTTGGTGGTGCCCGCATTGGCGATGACGCAAAAAGGCACCATGCCCTGTGATCGATCAACCGCTATCGCGTGGCGCAGCCTATCCATTGGCAACGTATAATAGTCATCCGATTTAATTTTTCGCAATTGATCTGGCTGGAACCCGAGCGTACGCATCCCCTTAGCGACGGAGGAATGTGTCTGG
>JBGTAU010000516.1:0-2703 GCA_041749675.1 Rhizobiaceae bacterium
TGATATCGAAAAGTTCTTCCGCCGCGCATATGGCTCAGGCTTTACCCAGCGCCCTGATCTTTCCATGATCGGCTGTGTATCCGCACTCGAAATGGCTTGCTGGGATATCATTGGCAAGGAAGCCGGCAAGCCCGCCTATATGTTGCTCGGCGGGCGGGTGCACGAAACGCTGCGCACCTATACGTATCTCTATCCAACCACTGGTTCGGTTTACCCCGACGAGGTGGAGGACAAAAGCCGCAACGTTTATAACAATCCGGAAATGGCGGCCGCCTGCGCTCTCGATTATGTCGCGCAAGGTTTTGATGCGGTTAAGCTTGATCCAGCAGGTCCATACACTGTTTACGACGGCCATCAGCCACGCTTGATCGACATTGAATTGTCCACCGCGATGGTCAAAGCCATTCGCGAAGCCGTCGGCACAAAATGTGATATCCTATTTGGCACCCATGGCCAATTCACAGCATCCGGTGCCAAGCGCATGGCCCGCGCCATCGAGCCCTACGACCCGTTGTGGTTTGAAGAGCCTTGCCCGCCAGATATGCCTGAAGTGATGGCGCAGGTTGCGCATTACACGTCTATTCCGGTGGCAACCGGCGAACGCCTGTGCACCATCCATGAATTTGCCCGCGTGATTGAAACCCGCGCAGCCTCTATCATTCAGCCTAATCTTGGCCGCTCTGGCGGATTGCTCGCCACCAAGAAAATTGCCGGCATGGCGGAAGCCTACCATGTGCAAGTCGCCCCACATTGCTATTGCGGCCCGATAGTCGCTGCTGCCAACATTCAGCTAGCGGTGACGCTGCCGAACTTCCTAATCCTTGAAGCGATCAAAACATTCGATGGGTTCCACGAAACTTTATTGAAGAAGAAGATCGAGTGGCAGGACGGCCATGTGATCCCCTCTACAGAACCCGGTTTAGGCGTGGAACTGAATGAAGCGGTATGCGATGCGCACCCTTGGGATGGCAAAGTGCTGCACCTTCAAATGACGCAAACGCCGTTGGTAAAGCAGCCTTATTAGAACGTCAGAAAAGATCAAAAGCCTTAGCTGCCACGAGTGCTGGTGCGCCGAAAATGAACAGATAGATTGCAAGCCTTACCAAAGGCCTTTTCACGCGGGCATGCTCTGGAGCGCCAATTGGATAGACAACGTGCAAGTCGCTGTTCGTTCCAGTCGGCGGGGTATTTTTGCCAAAACTATCGACAAACTCATGGTGTTTGCCAAGCGCATCGACGAACTGAACACGCGCCAAATAGTAGGTGCTTCCGTCATCACGTCTCGTTTGGTGCCCGACGATTTTTCCTAAAGTATGAATACGCTCGACCCTGAAAAACTGCCAGTCCTGCCACAGCAAATAAGCAGCGATCACAACCAGAGTCACGCCTGCAAGCGTGAGTAAAAATACCATCAAACCGGCCGTGAGCATGGGTCGACCTCAATCATTCCGCTGCTATGCGGATCGGTCCTTCATTTGGCTCCCTCGCATCAAACGCGATCCGAGCGTCAACGATCCGTTGACGGTTTGTTATCGCCCATTGCGCCACAACACCAAGCGGTTCGGATAACGAATGGCCAAGTGTAGTCAATTCATAGTCTACGCGCGGTGGAATGGTCGGGTACACGGTACGGGTGACAAACCCGTCGCGTTCGAGTGTTTTCAAGTTAAGTGTCAGCATTCGTTGAGAAATCCCCTCAACATCACGCTTTAATTCCGAAAAGCGGCGCGGGCCGTCATTGAGTGATCTCACGATCAATACGGTCCACTTATCACCAATTTGGCTAAGCACTTCATGAACGGCCATACAGTTACCAGTCACATTTTTGTTGCTGTGTTTCAAAATAGTGCCTCCTTGCGGCAATTCAGATTTAGCTTATTTTATCCTAGGTTACTAAATGTAACAAGTATCATTAGAGTAACCAACATACAATTTGGTCAATGCAATCGCAGCCGAACAAGCGCCCAAAGGAATTACAAATGTCCAACGTCCTCCTCGTACTCTCCTCACCACGCATTGGTGAATCCGTCTCCACAAAATTCGCAACTGAACTTGCAACAAAGATTTCCGCGAAAGCTGGCAACACCCTCACAACACGCGACGTCGCAGCAAAGCCGCTGCCATCGCTTGATGCCGAACTGATCGCCGCAACACGCTCCGGCAAGACCGATCTCACCGCCCACGAAAAGGCCGCGTACGACCGCGCCATGATCATTGTGAATGAGGCAAAAGCTGCTGACATTATTGTCATTGGCGCTGCAATCATGAACTTTGGCCCGACCACAAATCTCAAAGGCTGGATAGACCATCTGGCTGTACCAAGCCAAACATTCCAATATGGAGCAAATGGTCCTGAAGGTCTCGTCAAGGGTAAAAAAGTTTATGTTGTGACCACCAGCGCTGGCATTTACGGCGATGGTCCAGGCGATTACCTCACCCCTTGGTTGGCTTACACGCTCGGTTTTATGGGCATGACCGATGTTGAGTTTATCAAAATGGATGGCCTTGCCTATGGTCCAGAGGCAGTTGAAAAAGCAACAGCGACAGCAACGGCAAAAATCGAAGCCATTGCTGCTTGAAAATTAAAGCTGCCGAGCGGTTCGCCGCTCGGCAATGCTAAACGGATCAAACGAGCTACAGGATTCACTATGGAAAAACTTGTAGTTCTGCCTGACGATGCCACGCGGCCCCGAGCGCCGAAAA
>JBGTAU010000517.1:0-4313 GCA_041749675.1 Rhizobiaceae bacterium
GGCAAAACAATCAAAATACCCGAAAGCCCGCCAATTTTGGCGGGCTTTTCTTTGCAGTAACTTTCTAATTTTTTGAAAAACACAATTTTCTAAACATGTTTAACCGGCACTTAATCTTTATAGTTAATTCTCTCCGATATCGGGCATCAAATTTGATGGCTCAGTTTGGACGGAGAGTTTCACCCATGAAACGCGTTAAGATTATTGTTTCGGCACTTGCAATCATTGCGACATCGGTTTTTGGCTCGTATGCCGCTGATGACCTTATCATTCCGGCATCCCAAGAGGATGCCTATGTACCAGTCGAAATTGGCAGCGGGTGGTATATTCGTGGTGACGTTGGTTATGTTCTTGGATCAAGTGCAAGCGGCACTTACCGCACTTTTGGTGACCTAAATCCAGATCCGCTTGTAACGGCCTTGGGCTATTCTACAGTCGATTACGACAGATTTAATTTTGACACGACGCGCGAACTTTCGGGCGGCGTTGGCTATCGGCTTAACTCCTATGTTCGCGGTGACATTACAGGCGCTCTTTGGAAACGAAATATTGTCGGTTCCGATCTTGATCTTGGCTACACAGACGCAGCAGGAGATCTGTTTATTTGTGGTGACAATACAAATCCAACCTATCCGACAGCCGTTGCGTGTCGCTCTACAGACACGTCGCGAGTTTCAGCAATTGAAGTCATGGCCAATGCCTACATCGACTTAGGCACTTATGTTGGCTTTACTCCTTATGTTGGTGCAGGTGTCGGATTGACGCGATTGAGCTTTACCACGCTTAGAAATTCGTCAGTATGTATTGATGCCAGTGGGAATGAAATCGCGGGATGCCGTGGCCCAACGGCGACGCATGGGGGCATAAAGTCCACACGGTTGACCTTTGCAGTGATGGCCGGTGCTGCGTATGATTTGACAAAAAATCTGAAACTGGATCTTGGTTATCGCTATTCCCGCGTAAGGGGCGGTGACATGTTTAACTTCGATGGGGCATCTGCTGGCGCGGGGGCAACCGGTGTGCAGGGTAGGCATAGTGATCTCAGCTCACACCAACTCAAGGCCGGTCTTCGTTACGAAATCTGGTGACGGTTTGGTTGCGATGAAATTCGAAGGCGGGCAGCGATGCCCGCCTTTATCGTTTCTTGAGCATAAAATGTCGCGGATGAACAATGGTACTTGACGCGACATTCTTGGTTTGGCTATAGCGGCGATGGGCCACCTCTCCCCAACGAGAGGCCATCTATCTGGAAGGATAGCTGCTATGAATATTTCCAAGCCGGGCGCTCGTCCCGCGAATCCTAATTTTTCCTCTGGCCCTTGTGCCAAGCGCCCCAACTGGTCGCTGGATGCGCTCAAAGATGCGCCGCTTGGCCGTTCGCATCGCGCTAAGGTCGGCAAGAACAAGCTGAAGCTGGCAATTGATTTGACCCGCGAGGTTCTTCAGGTTCCTAGCGATTATCGTATCGGCATTGTGCCAGCCTCTGATACCGGCGCTGTTGAAATGGCGATGTGGTCAATGCTTGGTGCGCGGGGCGTTGATATGGTGGCATGGGAATCATTCGGCGAAGGTTGGGTGACCGATGTTGTCAAGCAATTGAAGCTCGATAATGTGCGTTCCATTAAAGCGCCATATGGCGAATTGCCTGATTTGGCGTCGATCAATTTTGACAATGACGTCGTGTTTACATGGAATGGCACCACGTCCGGCGTGCGCGTTGCCAATGCGGATTTTATCCCAAGTGACCGTCAAGGCCTGACGATTTGCGATGCGACGTCTGCGGCATTTGCGCAGAATCTTGATTTCGCTAAGCTCGATGTGGTGACGTTTTCGTGGCAGAAGGTACTCGGCGGCGAGGGTGCACATGGGGTGATTATCTTGTCCCCGCGCGCTGTTGAGCGGCTAGAAACTTACAAACCAGCTTGGCCGCTGCCAAAGATTTTCCGCCTGACGTCTGGTGGCAAATTGATTGAGGGCATTTTTGTTGGCGAGACCATCAACACGCCATCGATGCTGTGCGTTGAAGATTACATCGATGCATTGCAATGGGCGCAATCTTGCGGCGGCCTTGAAGGCCTGATGGCGCGGGCGGATGCTAATGCTGGTACGCTGAATGATTTTGTTGATCAATCGACTTGGCTCGCCAATTTGGCGAAAGTGCCAGCATCGCGCTCTAATACCTCGGTCTGTTTGGTGATTAATGATCCGGAAGTGCATGCGTTGGACAAAGACGCTCAAGCCAACTTTGCAAAAGCGATTGCCTCGCAACTGGAAAAAGAAGGTGTCGCCTACGACATCGGCTCGTACCGCGATGCACCGGCTGGCTTGCGTATTTGGTGCGGGGCGACTGTTGAGACGGCTGACGTGAAAATGCTGACCACGTGGCTCGACTTTGCGTTTGCAACACAGAAGGCGGCGCTTAAGGCGGCCTAATTTATTTGGTGGGCGACTGATCGCCCGCTCCCCTTTTTCATATTCTTGATGGAGGCCTTTCATGGCAACTCGTAATCCACGCGTACTCGTTTCAGACAAACTTTCCAAAACTGCCGTTCAGATTTTCAAAGATCGAGGTGTTGAAGTTGATTATCTGCCAGACCTTGGCAAAGACAAAGACAAGTTGCTCGAAGTGATCGGTCAGTATGATGGCTTGGCCATTCGCTCGGCTACCAAGGCGACGGAAAAGCTGATTGCGGCGGCGACCAATTTGAAGGTGATTGGCCGCGCCGGTATTGGCGTTGATAATGTGGATATTCCAGCGGCCTCGCGCCGCGGGATTATCGTGATGAATACCCTGTTCGGCAATTCCATTACTACCGCAGAGCACGCGATTGCGATGATGTTTGCAGTTGCCCGCCAACTGCCAGAAGCGGATGCTTCGACCCGCGCTGGCAAGTGGGAAAAGAACCGCTTTATGGGTGTTGAGATCACCGGCAAGACGCTGGGCGTTGTTGGTTGCGGCAATATTGGTTCTATCGTTGCCTCGCGCGGCGTGGGCCTCAAAATGCATGTTGTGGCGTTTGATCCATTCTTGTCTGAACAACGCGCTGGAGATTTGGGCGTTGAAAAGGTGGAGTTGGAAGAACTGTTCAAGCGTGCCGATTTCATCACGCTGCATACGCCGCTGACCGACAAAACGCGCAATGTTATCAGCGCCGACGCCATCGCGATGATGAAAACCGGCGTGCGGATTATCAATTGCGCACGCGGCGGTTTGATTGACGAGGCGGCGCTGTATGATGCGCTGAAATCCGGCAAAGTCGCGGGTGCGGGGCTTGATGTGTTTGAAGTCGAGCCTGCTACAGATTCCCCATTGTTCGGTTTGGACAATGTGGTGTGCACGCCGCATCTTGGGGCTTCGACCTCCGAAGCGCAGGAGAATGTGGCGCTGCAAGTGGCCGAACAAATGTCAGACTATTTGGTAAAGGGCGCGGTATCCAACGCCATCAACATGCCGTCGATCACGGCAGAAGAAGCGCCGCGATTGAAGCCGTTTGTGAAGCTTGCGGAAGTGCTCGGCGCATTTGTGGGCCAAGTGACTGAGGAGCCGATCCAAGAAGTTGAAATCTTGTTCGATGGATCGACCGCTTCGATGAACACCAAGGCGTTGATTTCGGCAACATTGGCCGGGTTAATTCGCCCGCAAGTGGCTGACGTCAACATGGTGTCTGCGCCAATCATGGCCAAAGAGCGCGGCATTATGTTGTCAGAAATTAAGCGCGACAAGTCTGGCATGTTTGATGGCTATATCAAGCTGACCGTGAAGACCGCTTCGCAATCCCGCTCAATTGCCGGCACCTGCTTCTCGGATGGCAAGCCACGGTTTATTCAGATCAAGGGTATTAATCTCGACGCTGAAGTCGGTCGCCATATGCTTTATACAACAAATGCCGATGCGCCGGGGATTATCGGTTTGCTCGGCTCTCTGTGCGGCAAGCACGAAGTCAACATCGCGAACTTCCAACTTGGCCGTAACAAACCAGGCGGCGACGCGATTGCGCTTTTGTATTTGGACAATCCATTTCCAGAAGTCGCACTGGCTGAAATTCGGTCCAACCCGAAGTTCCAATCGGCGAAGCGCTTGCAGTTTGACATTGAGGGCATTTGAGGAAATTTGTATTTTTTGAAGTTGCCTAGATGTGAACTGAGAGCAGTTTGGCGCGGGAAACTGCGCCATTTTTTACTATAAAATACCTAGTACTGTGCACTGACATTTCGCCGGTTTAGGCGCCTACCTCCTGTAAACATAAACACAGGAGACTGAATAATGGATTCTAGATCACCAAACGATTCTCGCAATTTGAATTGGAAAATTA
>JBGTAU010000518.1:0-4803 GCA_041749675.1 Rhizobiaceae bacterium
CGCGTGGATGGCCAGACCAAAAAATAGGATCCCACACTTTTCATTGGCAAAGAAAGAGCGGGGACCAGTTTTCCGCTTGCCAATTCATTTTCAATCAAAAACTCCGGCAGCAACGCCAAACCGATGCCGTGCACACAGCCTTGCGCCATCGTTGCAATTTGATCGAATACCATGCCGCCTGTGCCACTGTTTGAAACACCTTGCGCGCTGAGCCATATCGGCCAAGCATCGGGGCGTGTGGCCAAATGCAACATGGGTGATTTCAAAAAATCTTCTGGATTTACAATTTTATATGCGGCCAAAAACTCTGGCGAACACACGGGAATGACCGTCTCATCGAACAGATAATCGGCGTGAGTCATTGGCCAGTCGTCGCGCCCGAAATGAATCGCAGCGTCTTGCCGATCGGTTTCAAACCGGAACGGCTGTAATCGCGTCGTCAAATTAACGGTAACGCCCGGATGTTTGGCCAGAAAATCTGGCAAGCGCGGAGCTAACCATCTCGTACCAAAAGTTGGCAATATCGCCAAGTTCAACGTGCCGCCTTCCGGATTTGCCTTCAGTGCCAGAGAAGCCGAAACAATGGCCTTCAAACTTGCGCGTATTTCGCTGGCGTAGCGCTCGCCGGCAAGCGTTAAATGCACCCGCCTTTTATCACGAATGAACAATTCGACACCCAATTGACCTTCAAGAGCCATAATCTGGCGACTGACCGCGCTTTGCGTCAAATCCAGTTCTCGGGCAGTTTCCGAAAAGCTTTGCGTGCGTGCCGCCGATTCGAAAGCGGTGAGCAGACTGATCGAAGGCAAAAACCGACGTGAGGCGAGCATAACATTCCAAACCAGAATGAAGTGATGAAGGAAATTCGTTTTACAGGAGGAAAATGCAGGCGCATAGCCATTCTCGAATGATTTTTTGGAATGCGTATGTGATGGAGTGGCGCACGCCCTCATTGCCATGCAATAAATACCGATACGATATTTAGCGACTATGGAGTTGATCATGACCGAACACTACACCCGCGCCCCAAAAGACGAGCCGGACTTGTCAAATTTTAGTTGGGACGATGCGTTGCTTCTGGATGATCAATTGACAGAAGAAGAGCGCATGATCCGCGATAGCGCCCGTGCTTATGCGCAGGAAAAACTCCAGCCACGCGTCATCGAAGCATGGCGTGATGAGACAACCGATATCGCAGTGTTTCGTGAAATGGGTGAACTTGGGCTCCTCGGTTCCACCATACCTGAAGCCTACGGCGGCATCGGCGCTTCCTATGTTTCGTACGGGCTGATCGCCCGCGAAGTTGAGCGCGTGGACAGCGGCTATCGCTCCATGATGTCGGTTCAATCGTCGCTCGTGATGTATCCGATTTATGCTTACGGCACCGACGAACAACGCAAGAAATTCTTGCCAAAATTGTCCAGCGGCGAATTCATCGGCTGCTTTGGCTTGACTGAACCCGATGCATGATCTGACCCTTCGGGCATGAAGACGAAGGCTGTGAAAACCGCCAACGGCTACCGCATTTCGGGCTCGAAAATGTGGATTTCCAACGCACCGATTGCGGATGTTTTTGTGGTGTGGGCGAAGTCCGAAGCGCATGGTAATAAGATCAAAGGCTTCGTACTTGAGAAAGGCATGAAGGGCCTGTCCGCGCCAAAAATTGGTGGCAAGCTATCTTTGCGCTCGTCAATTACAGGCGAAATTGTGATGGACAATGTTGAGGTTGGCGAGGACGCTTTGCTGCCACATGTGGAAGGTTTGAAAGGCCCGTTCGGCTGTCTCAATCGCGCACGCTATGGCATCTCTTGGGGCGTCATGGGGGCTGCCGAATTTTGCTGGCACGCAGCGCGTCAGTATGGTTTAGACCGCAAACAATTCAATCGCCCGCTGGCGCAAACGCAGCTTTTCCAGAAGAAACTTGCTGACATGCAAACCGAGATTACGCTTGGTTTGCAAGGCTCGTTGCGCGTTGGCCGCTTGATGGATGAGGCGAAAGCTGCGCCAGAAATGATCTCATTGATGAAGCGCAACAACTGCGGCAAGGCGCTCGATATTGCGCGTATGTCGCGTGACATGCACGGCGGCAATGGCATTCAGGAAGACTATCAAATCATGCGCCATATGGTGAACCTTGAAACGGTCAACACCTATGAAGACACGCACGATGTGCACGCCTTGATCTTGGGCCGCGCGCAAACTGGCCTGCAGGCATTCTTTTGATATTCTGATTCAAACCCGTGAGAAGTTGATTCATCTAAATGTCTGATCGTGCTGAAATCGTTCATGAAAATTTTTTGAACCGCGTCGCTGCTGGAGATTTTCCACTGCGCCGTTCGGCCGCGACATTGCATGATACGGGGTTAAGCGGCGATGACTTTGTTGGCCTTTTTCGCAGCCAAGTGACAAGTCGACACCTTGATCGCATTGCGCGAAAACTACAGGCGCGCGGCGAAGCATTTTATACAATTGGGTCGTCTGGTCATGAAGGCAATGCAGCGATTGCCGCGGCGTTTCGTGTTACCGATATGGCATTTCTGCACTACCGTGATGCCGCGTTTCAAATTGAGCGTGGTCGGAAAGCTGGCCTATCTTCTATGATGGAAGATATGTTGTTATCGTTCACTGCATCTGCTGATGATCCGATCTCCGGCGGGCGCCATAAAGTGCTGGGTTCCAAGCCGCTGTTCATTCCGCCGCAGACGTCGACCATTGCGTCACACTTGCCAAAAGCAGTCGGAGCAGCGGTGTCTGTGGGCCTTGCGAAACGCGCAAAACCTGAGCACCAAGTACTGCCAGACGACGCTGTTATTTTGTGCTCGTTCGGCGATGCTTCGCTTAATCATTCGACCGCGCAGGGCGCAATTAATACAGCGTCCTGGACTGCTTATCGCGGTTTACCGGTGCCGCTGATTTTCATTTGCGAAGACAATGGAATTGGCATTTCCACCAAAACGCCAGACGGCTGGGTGCACGAAAGCATCGCTGCGCGCCCTGCCCTCAAGTACTTTTATTGCGACGGATTGGACCTTATCGAAACCTACAAAGTGGCGCGCGAAGTTGAGGCCTATGTGCGCACCACGCGCCGTCCAGCCTTCCTCCATATGAACACCGTTCGACTTTACGGACACGCGGGCGCCGATGTGCAAACCGCTTATTTGAGCAGCGCTGAAGTCGACGCCAATGAAGCCAATGATCCGTTATTACATTCGGCTGCAAGCCTCGTTCGTGAAGGTGTTTTGGACGCTGATCATGTTCTGGATATTTACCAGTCAATTGATGCTGAAGTGACCGCATTGGCTGAATTGGTGATCACTCGTCCTAAGCTCAAAACATCCGCCGACGTGATGTCAGCGCTGATACCGCCTCAGCGCTCCAATGCAGCAACCAACGGGCCTTCGACGGACTTGCGTGCTAAGACTTTCGACAGCGACATGCGCATGATGGAACAGCCACAACCGATGTCGCGGCTGATCAATTGGGCGCTGACCGATATCATGCTTGAGCACCGCGAAGTGGTGCTGGCTGGCGAAGATATTGGCCCAAGGGGCGGCGTTTATGGCGTGACCTTGAAATTGCACGACCGGTTTGGGCCGGGACGCGTTATGAACACGCTGCTGGATGAACAAAGCATCTTGGGGCTGGCGATTGGTTTGGCGCATAACGGGTTCATTCCAATTCCGGAAATCCAGTTTCTGGCTTATCTTCACAATGCCGAAGACCAATTGCGCGGCGAAGCGGCTACTTTGTCGTTTTTCTCCAAAGGGCAATTCACCAACCCAATGGTGCTGCGCATCGCTGGTCTTGGCTACCAAAAGGGCTTTGGCGGGCATTTTCACAATGATAATTCGCTCGCCGTCATTCGCGATATCCCGGGTGTTATCCTTGCAGTCCCGTCAAACGGTCGTGACGCGGTGCTGATGTTACGCGAAGCGGTGCGTTTGGCGCGCGAGGAACAGCGCGTTGTGGTGTTTTTGGAACCGATCGCGCTGTATTCGATGCGTGATGTGAATGAGGCCAAAGATGGCCTTGCCACTTTCCACTATCCCGCGCCTGCCAGCTCAGAAATTCGTCTTGGTGATATCGGTATAGAGGGCGAGGGAACGGACGTCGCGATTGTCACTTACGGCAATGGTGCGCATCTTTCGAGGCAGGCTGCAAAATTGTTAAAAGAAGCGCACGGCGTGGACGTGCGCATTATTGATCTGCGCTGGATTAATCCGGTCAACCACAATGCCGTCATTGAAGCCGCAGCGATCTGTGATAGCGTGCTGATCGTCGATGAATGCCGCATCACCGGATCATTGTCTGAAAGCCTGATGGCGCTTTTTGCCGAACAAGGCCGTGCGGGACAGCCATTATCGCGATTGGCCGCTGAAGACAGCTTTATCCCGCTTGGTAAGGCATCCACAGTGACCATGCCAAGCCGCGATGAAATCATTGAGGCGTGCCTCAAATTGACCAAACAATAAACGGGAGTTCATGATGGACCATTCAAAAATTCTGACCGCTTCGGGTCTTAGCAAAGCAGAGACGACCGGCGGTACACTCACCGTTACCTCGCCTGTTGATGGCAGCGTTATTGCCAACTTGAAAACGGAAAGCGCGAGCGAAGTCCAAGCCAAGATTGCAAAGTCAGTGGCAGCATTTGAAGTATGGAAGAAAGTTCCAGCCCCCCGTCGCGGCGAATTGGTGCGTTTGTTGGGCGATGAATTGCGCAATGAAAAAGAAGCGCTTGGCCGCCTTGTGACATTGGAATGCGGAAAAATTTTCCAAGAAGGTTTAGGCGAAGTTCAAGAAATG
>JBGTAU010000519.1:0-5126 GCA_041749675.1 Rhizobiaceae bacterium
AGCCATAGCGGATGGACGCCATAGTGATCCGTTCGGGTTTTTAGGTGTTCACAAAGTCGGTAAGTCATGGATTGGCCGCGTATTTTCACCCGGTGCTGAAACAATTGATGCCTATGATTTGGCCGGAACTCCACTTGGGACCTTGGTACAAATTCACTCCGCTGGCGTGTTCGAAGGCGCACTCGCACTTACGAAACAACAGCCTGTTCGTTATCATGCGAAAGCCACGCATGGGGATTGGACTTTTATCGACCCCTACTCATTTGGCCCAGTGCTTGGCCCTATGGATGATTATTACATCGCTGAAGGCTCGCATTTGCGGCTTTTTGACAAGCTTGGTGCGCATGTTATGCGCCATGATGGCACCGATGGCGTCCATTTTGCGGTTTGGGCGCCCAATGCACAGCGGGTTTCCGTGGTTGGTTCCTTCAACGCTTGGGATGGTCGTCGCCATGCGATGCGATGCCGCGTGGCGACAGGAATTTGGGAAATATTTATTCCCAGTGTTCATGCCGGTGAAGCCTACAAGTATGAGATCGTCGGGCAAAACGGCGTCGTGTTACCATTGAAGGCAGACCCCTTCGCGTTTCAGTCTGAACTGCGTCCCAACACCGCCTCGGTCGTGGCGCGTCCGCTGCAGTTTGACTGGCACGACGAGGCGCATTCCAAGCATTGGGGCGAGGTTGATGTTCGTCGCCAACCCATTTCGATTTATGAAGTGCATGCCGGATCATGGCGTCAACGCGAGGACGGCTCGTTCCTGTCCTTCGATGAAATGGCAGCGCAGCTCATTCCCTATGTGGTCGACATGGGCTTCACCCACATTGAATTTCTGCCGATTTCCGAGCACCCCTATGATCCGTCTTGGGGCTATCAAACCACGGGGCTTTATGCGCCGTCCGCTCGCTTTGGCGAGCCAGAAGCCTTTGCGCGTTTCGTAGATAGTGCGCACAAAGTGGGCGTTGGGATTATTTTGGATTGGGTTCCGGCACATTTCCCGACAGATGCCCATGGGCTCTCGCGTTTTGACGGCACTGCGCTGTATGAACATCAAGATCCACGCAAAGGCTTCCATCCGGATTGGAACACTGCGATCTATAATTTCGGTCGCAAGGAAGTGCTGTCGTACCTCGTCAACAACGCGATCTTCTGGGCTGAAACCTATCACATTGACGGGTTGCGGGTCGATGCGGTTGCCTCGATGCTTTACCTCGATTATTCGCGCAAAGAGGGTGAATGGATCCCCAACGAACATGGTGGCCGCGAAAACTTAGAGGCTGTCAAATTCTTGCAAGACGCCAACAAAGCCGCTTATGCGGCGCGGCCAGGCTGCATGATGATCGCGGAAGAATCAACATCTTGGCCGAAAGTTTCTCAGCCGGTTTATGCTGGCGGTCTTGGCTTCGGCTTCAAATGGAACATGGGTTTCATGAACGACACGCTCAAATATCTTGAGCGCGAGCCGATCCATCGCAAGCATCACCATGATGAAATCACATTCGGGCTGCTTTATGCCTTTTCAGAAAACTTTGTGCTGCCACTGAGCCATGACGAAGTGGTGCATGGCAAAGGATCATTGCTGACCAAAATGGCCGGCGATGATTGGCAAAAATTTGCGACATTGCGGGCCTATTACGGATTCATGTGGGGCTACCCCGGCAAAAAACTCCTGTTCATGGGACAAGAGTTTGCCCAGCGCGGCGAGTGGAGCGAGAAGCGCGCACTGGACTGGCATGAACTGGATCATGCACCGCACCAAGGCGTACACTCGCTCGTTCGCGATCTGAACCGCGCCTACCGTGATCTGCCTGCACTTCATGCTCGTGATTGTGAGCCAGACGGGTTCAGCTGGCTGGTGGTTAATGATCGTGAAAATTCGATCTTTGCATGGGCGCGTTTTGCCCCTGATGCCAAACCAGTCGCAATCGTCACAAACTTCACGCCGGTACCGCGCGAGGGCTACGCGCTGCCATTGCCCGCCAAAGGTAAATGGCGCGAAGTGATCAATACGGATGCACCACATTATGGTGGGTCTGGAAAAGGAAATGCCGGTGTTATCGTTGCTGATGGCTCGGCAAGAGAGGGGCAGCCAACCAGCGCATTGATTAATATTCCGCCACTGGCAACTTTGATATTTAAACTGATCTAAATTGTAATCGATGGACTTTGGGAGGAGACATCATGAAACCAAGTTATTCACAACCACTCGCGCGTGACGCAATGGCTTATGTTCTTGCCGGCGGCCGCGGCTCCCGACTTGTGGAGTTAACCGATTATCGCGCGAAGCCTGCTGTCTATTTTGGCGGCAAAAGCCGCATTATCGATTTTGCATTGTCCAACGCGCTCAATTCCGGCATTCGGCGCATGGGCGTTGCGACACAATACAAAGCCCATTCTCTGATCCGCCATCTGCAGCGCGGCTGGAACTTTATGCGCACAGAGCGCAATGAGAGTTTCGATATTCTCCCGGCCAGCCAGCGTGTTTCAGAAGACCAATGGTATGCTGGTACCGCTGATGCGGTGTTTCAAAACATCGACATTATTGAGAGTTACGGCCCTGAATACATCATCATTCTGGCTGGCGATCATGTTTATAAAATGGACTATGAACTCATGCTGCGCCAGCATGTCGATCAAAATGCAGACGTGACGATTGGTTGCCTTGAAGTGCCGCGCATGGAAGCAACCGGCTTTGGCGTGATGCATGTTGATGCCAATGACCAAATCATTGCCTTTGTGGAAAAGCCAAAAGATCCTCCCGGCATTCCTGGCAATCCTGATATGGCGCTAGCGTCGATGGGCATTTACGTATTTCGCACCAAGTTCTTGATGGAAGAATTGAAGCGCGATGCCGCTGATGCAAACTCCAGCCGCGATTTTGGTAAGGATATCATTCCCTATATCGTAAAGGGCGGCAAAGCCGTTGCCCATCGCTTTGCTAAATCCTGTGTGCGCTCTTCGTTTGAAAACGAAGCGTACTGGCGCGATGTTGGAACCGTGGATGCCTATTGGGAAGCCAATATTGACCTCACCGACATTACGCCGGAACTTGATCTTTACGACAAAGAGTGGCCGATTTGGACGTATGCGGAAATCAAGCCACCGGCCAAATTCGTACATGATGAAGACGGGCGCCGTGGGTCTGCGATTTCATCGTTGGTATCCGGCGATTGCATCGTTTCTGGATCATCACTGCGCCGTAGTCTGTTGTTCACCGGCGTTCGCGCCAATTCCTTCTCTTCACTTGAAGAGGCTGTGGTGCTGCCTGAAGTCATCGTCAATCGAAACGCGCGGTTGAAGCGCGTGGTGATCGACCGTGGCGTGGTCATCCCTGAAGGTCTCGTGGTTGGCGAAGACCCAGAGTTGGATGCGAAGCGCTTTCGCGTTTCTGAGAAGGGCATCGTCCTGATTACGCAGCCAATGATTGATCGATTGGGGTAAAGTTTGTCAGTACCGATGATTAAAGTTCTGTCCGTCGCATCCGAAATTTATCCGCTGGTGAAAACCGGCGGATTGGCGGATGTGACCGGAGCCTTGCCGTCCGCGCTCAAGCCGAAGGGCGTTGATATGCGCTCGCTGGTGCCGGGTTATCCCAAGGTTTTGGCAGCTCTAAAGGATGCTGTTTCAGTGTTGGAATTTCCCTCGCTGTTTGGCGGCCCTGCGCGCGTGCTCGCTGGAATTGGTGGTGGACTAGACCTTTACGTACTCGACGCCCCCCATCTTTTCGTCCGCGATGGTGGTATTTACGGTGATGCCACCGGCAAGGATTGGGCAGACAATTGGATGCGTTTCGGCGCGCTGAGCCAAGTGGCTGCTCGCATTGCCGAAGGTGATATTGCAGGTTTTGTGCCAGATGTTGTGCATGCCCATGATTGGCAAGCAGGTTTGGTGCCCGCTTATATGAACTATGGCAAAGCCAACCGCACGCCGTCGATCATGACCGTGCATAATCTTGCATTTCAAGGCCGCTATTCTTCTGACATTTTCCCAGCGCTTGGCCTGCCAAGCCATGCCTATGGGCTGGACGGCATAGAGTATTTTGGTGGTGTAGGCTTTTTGAAAGCTGGCTTACAATCGGCTTGGGCTGTCACCACCGTTTCGCCCACGTATGCCCGCGAAATTCGCACTGAAGAGTTTGGTATGGGGCTGAATGGTTTGCTGAACGCCCGTTCATCGAGCGTGCATGGCATCGTGAACGGCATTGACGTTGACGTCTGGAATCCTGAAAAAGACGAGGGAATTCCTAAATCCTATACAGCCAAAACAATTTCAAATCGCAGTGCCAATAAGAAAGTGCTCGAAAAGCACTTCGGATTGAAGCCAACCAATGGTCCATTGTTTGTGGTGATCAGTCGTCTAACTTGGCAAAAAGGCCTCGATCTTTTGGCGTCTGCCGCTGATGCGATTGTTGCGGCAGGCGGTAGCCTTGCGGTTTTGGGTTCGGGCGACACGGCGATTGAAGGCCAACTCCATGCCGCTGCTTCACGTCATAAAGGCAAAGTTGGCGTCATCATTGGGTATGACGAAGCGCTGTCCCATTTGATGCAAGCGGGCGGGGACGCAATTCTCATTCCATCGCGGTTCGAGCCGTGTGGGCTGACGCAGCTTTATGGTCTTCGTTACGGATGCGTTCCTATTGTTTCGCGCACTGGTGGATTGGCTGATACCGTGATTGACGCCAATGATGCGGCGCTTTCCATGGGTGTTGCCACCGGCGTTCAATTCGCACCCGTTGATTTGGGCAATCTCAATGATACGATTGCCAGAACCTGTGCGCTCTATGCTGATCCCAAAACTTGGCAGTCGATGCAATTGGCGGGCATGGCTTGCGATGTGTCTTGGGATCGCAGCGCCGCCACTTATGCCAATCTCTATAAATCCGTGTTGAAGAGTAAAACCTGATGATCCTTTCTGTCGCAACTACGCCTTACACCGATCAAAAACCTGGCACCTCGGGTTTGCGCAAAAAAGTGCCGGTGTTTCAGCAAAAGAACTACGCGGAAAATTTCATCCAGTCAGTTTTTGACAGTTTGGAAAGCTTTTCTGACAAGACGTTAGTGATCGGCTGGGATGGTCGCTACTATAACCGCGAGGTGATCCAAATCGCCATTCGCATGGCGGCCGCC
>JBGTAU010000520.1:0-4729 GCA_041749675.1 Rhizobiaceae bacterium
TGCGAGGTTGTCTCCCAAATTTCCTCCAACCATATTGTAATTGTAGGAGTTCAATATGGCCATGAGTGCAGTTTGGTTCCCACCCCGGTATTGTATTGATGCATCTATAAATGCCTGCGTGCCTATATCAAATCCGGCCCAGTTTCCGTTGGCCGCCGCCGAGTCCATGTGCAAATTATACTCATCGCCCGCCGGACCCTCGTCAGGTAAAAACTCCAGCGCTGGGGATCCATAATCAAAACGCATAAATCTACCCGATATGAAGTTGGTGATAGTTCCAAAACTGCCTGTTCCCCACATGGCCAGACCCGTGGCAAGAAAAGTATCATTGGCACCGTTATCGGCATCACTTAACAACGCGCCTATTTGGAAAATGCCACTGGTGTTGTGATTTATGCGATAGCCATTTGTTGTCGAAAAATCTGTATAATCATCAGACTCTAGATATGTCGTCACGAAATCAGCGGCAGCACTCCAAGATCGATAAGACTCAAAACTGTATATGTTATAGTTGGGCGCTGTGATCGCATTTCCAATGCTTGCTTCGAAGGAATCATACGTTGCATTGAAAATTAATCCCGCACCGACCGTCAAAGTTACTGTTGGCATGCTCGCACTCTCTCTTCCTGCAAAGACCGGAGAGCAACTGGGTCACAATTGCTGTTATTTGCGGAGTAATTGGAGCGAAGATTAAGTCGAGAAAATTGGGCGCGCATCATTCATATGAGGGAGGCGGGCCAGATTTTTTTAGGCTACGAGAGGTGGTAATAAACGGTTGACCAGCGCGACGAGGCTACCTTGGTCGGTAGTACGGGTTTTGGCGAAGCTGTTGGAGAGGTGGGTGCGGATGGTGTGGATTGAGACATGAAGCGCGGTTGCGATGTCGTTGGGTGTTTGGCCTTGGACCAAAAGAAACACAGTGCGGGCTTCTGCCTGAGTTAGGTTAAAAATTGTGCGCAAAATTTCGATTGAGGCTGGCTGCTGCTCGCTTCGTTTGGTGATAAAGATGGCGGTGTGGCCTTGGCCAATTTCGTTGCGTACGTCGCTTTGACCGAGTGGTAAGATGTAGGCGGCGGCTTGTTCGCCATCTTGGCTGAATAGCGGAATGCCGATGCCGGAGATGCCGACGGCTTGGTCGCCAATGGCGGCGCGTGCCAAACTATCTATGAGCGCAATTTGGCTGTCGCGGCGCGTGGCGTGCAATTGGCCGCTGATGTTTTCAACCAGCGTGGCATCTTCAAACAATAATTCTGCGGCTGCATTGGCATAGATGATGCGCTGTCCTTGGCCGAGCAAAATGACCGCGACATTGAGATTGTCCAGCAGGCGCTTGTAGAGCGCGACACTGAACTTGCCTTTATCGACCATATCGCCAATGGCAATGGACCGGCGAATATGCGGGGCAAGCCGTGCCATAAGCGCGACTTCATCTGGTGAGTATCGCGGCCTGTCGGCATAAATTGGCGCGGTAAACATGCCGATCATTTTTTCGCGACGCATGGTGACGATGTTGCAAGTGTCATAAAGACCCTGCGGCTTGACCCATTCTGTATAGAAGCTTGTAGTTTGGAATTCAGATTCAGGTATGCTGTCAAGTTGTAGCCAAACTGTATCGATTTCGCTTTCGTATAGTGTTTCAATACGTGGAATATATTGCATGCGCGGAATAAGCGTATCAATCCAATGCTTATCCCAAACAGTGCTCCAGTAGTTGAATGTGGGGTCGCTATTTCGCGGGCTCATGGAAGCGTCCGTTAACCCGACGAGTATATAGGCCGCGCCCAAAGTTTGACGAAAGCTTTCCAAGGCATCAGGCCAAAGGCTTGGATTGGCTGCGCAGTCGTAAATTTTCCCCACTAATTGATCGTAAGTTTTTTCAGTAATCTTCAATTTGCAATACTCTAAGGCACGACAATTCAATTTTAGTTTAGAATGCTAATACATTTTGTAAAGTCCTCTTGACGAACACCAAGTGCAGGCGAAGTAAAATTGCTTACTGCCCGTCCTTCTGCTCTACATCACCATATTTCCTTGCAAAATCTCATTTAAATAATTTAAATTGACACTCGGTTTTTTAAAATCGAGTATGCGTTCTTCGGGGGGATAGTCATGGCGCAGAAAGTTAAATTGTCGACGATTGCGGATGCATTGCAGGTGTCGACGGCGACGGTTTCACTGGCGCTGCGGGACAGTCCGCTGGTGGCGGATGCGACGCGGGAGAAGATTAAGCTGGAGGCGCGCGCTCTCGGGTATATTTACAACCGTCGTGCGGCGAGCCTGCGCACATCGCGTTCTGGTATTTTGGGCGTAGTGGTGCATGACATTATGAACCCGTTTTACGCCGAAATTTTGCGGGCGATTGAGACCGAACTCGATAAATCACGGCAGACGTTTATTTTGTCCAATCATTATGACTCGACCGATAAGCAGCGCGAGTTTTTGGAAACCTTGTTACAGCTGGGAGCCGACGGCGTGATCATGTCGCCAGCGATTGGAACGCCTGCGTCTGACATAAAAATGTGTGAAGACAATGGCTTGCCGGTGGTCCAAATCGCGCGATCGGTTGAAGGCGCGGTGGCGCCGGTGTTTCGCGGCGATGATAGCTATGGCATCGGGCTGGCGACCAATTATTTGATCGGACTGGGGCATACACGCATCGCGATGGTTGGAGGAACCGACCAGACTTCCACAGGGCGGGACCGTTATCAAGGTTATGTGGCGGCACTGCAAAAAGCGGGCATTGAGGTGAAAGAAGATTTGCGTTTGCCAGGCCCGCGAACCAAGAAGGAAGGCTTTGAGGCAACGGCGGCGTTTTTAGGGATGGTGCACAAGCCGACCGCCGCCGTTTGCTGGAATGATCTGGTGGCGATTGGGCTGATGAGCGGGCTGGCGCGGGCCGGCTATGTACCTGGCAAGGATTTTGCGGTGACGGGATATGATGATCTGGAAGAGGCTTCGATTGCAACGCCTGCACTGACGACTGTTTGGAATGGTCAGCGCGAAGTTGGACGCCGTGCTGCGCGGGCTTTGATCGAGCGGCTGTCGGGCGTTCCGTCGTCGTCTCGGCAGGAACTCATCAAACCAGAATTGCGCGTGCGGCAGTCTGCTGTTGAACCAAAAGGGCATTGAAGCGTGTTGAAATCAGTTGCAGTGCTCGTGCCCGGTCGTTTGAATGCACATGCTTTGGCAAGGGTTCGCGAGACGTTTTCAGCGGTGGAAATTGTGTCGGCGGATGCGGTTTTGTTGGACGAGGCCACGCAGCGTTCCATTCGCGGTATCGCTTCTATGACGGTGATTTCGGCAGACCTGATGGCCGCCTTGCCGAACCTTGAGATCGTGGCGAACTTTGGCGTGGGCTACGATGCAGTGGATGCCAAACACGCAGGGTCGCACCAAATTATGGTGACCAATACGCCAGAAGTTTTGACCGAAGAAGTGGCCGATACAACGATTGGATTGCTGCTGAATACCGTGCGCGAACTGTCAGCATCTGAGCGTTATCTGCGTGATGGACGATGGGCAAGCGAAGGCAATTATCGATTGACGCCGTTGACGCTGCGCGGGCGCACGGTTGGGATATTTGGCATGGGGCGTATCGGGCTGGCGATTGCCAAGCGGCTCGAAGCATTTGGTGTTTCGATCGCGTATCATAACCGGCGTCAAGTCGAGGGCGTGGCTTATGATTATTATCCAACATTGCTAGGCTTGGCGGCGGCGGTGGATACGCTGATTGTGGTTGTGCCCGGCGGCGCGGCGACGCAGCATGCGGTGAATGCTGAGGTATTGGCAGCACTGGGCAACACTGGTGTGTTGATCAACATTGGGCGTGGGTCGAGTGTAGATGAGGGGGCGCTGATTGCGGCTTTGCACGCGGGAACAATTGCGGCAGCCGGGCTGGATGTGTTTGACAACGAGCCGAATATTCGCGCTGATTTTTTGAACGCCCCCAATCTCGTACTGTTACCGCATGTGGGTTCAGCGTCGGAATTCACCCGCAAAGCTATGGCGGATTTGTGTGTGGATAATCTCGTAAGCTGGTTTTCAGGCCGAGGTGCAATCACGCCGGTGCCTGAAACTGTGCATTTGCAACCGACTTCACCCAAACTTTAATGGTTGATAAAGGTTTGCAGTCGAAATTGTCCTACGAATATTATCAACGCGTGGGGCATTGATTCATATGATTAAAGTTGCTTTGGGCCTATTGGCTGTTGGCATCGCTGCTATGCCGTTTGTGGACAAGGGTGTGACGCCTGACAGAATCCCTGTTGCCTATCAAGAAGGCACTCACGAAATTGCGATCAATCCAAACCTAACGGTTTATTCCGTGACGTCGCAAACGGGTGCGGCCTGTCAAATGACGCACATATTAAATCAAACGGAGCAACAGGCTGTCCAGGCTGAAAGTGCCTGCGCCGATGTTTATGCGGGGCTGGACCGTGTGACTGACTGGATTGCGGCTGACAATGGCGATGTTGTGCTGAAGGATGCAACAGGCAAAACGATCTTGCGCGTCGAAGCCTCCGACGGCTTTGCTTTTGAGGCTTTAACGGCGGATGGTGCGCAGATTTCGTTCGCGCTCAGCGGGGTTTAGCGCGACGTCACTCCGCAGCTGCCGCTTGGTTTAATCCAGCATGCGCTCTTGCTGCATTGCCAAAGCTTTCAAATATCGCGCGAGAAGGTCCGTCTTGTTTGGCCCAAAATTCGGGATGCCATTGCACGCCGACGGCAA
>JBGTAU010000521.1:0-2145 GCA_041749675.1 Rhizobiaceae bacterium
GCGTCGCTTCGACCTAAGAGTGGGCGAACGGCGCAGTCAGGCCGGGGTGATGAAATGCGAGCATGTAAATCATGCTGATCTCCCGGCTGCGTGAGCCAACAACTGTGTTGGCGATGGCGATTACCCGAAGCATGGCGTCAGGTGTACGGGCGATTTTGAGCAATGTGAATTGAGCGATCATATCGTTGTTTTACCGCGCAAATACAGCCAAAACGTTAAAGCCGATCTCAAAATCGTCGGGATTGTTGGTTTTTCAAGCACGCGGATGAGCGGAAGACCATGCGCTGAGGAGGCGCGCGCTGTCTACGCCGGTATAAACTTGCGTGGTGGATAGGCTGGCATGGCCGAGCAGTTCTTGGATGGAGCGTAAATCACCGCCGCCTGCTAAGAGATGGGTGGCAAAAGAATGACGCAAGGCATGTGGGGTGGCACTATCGGCTAAGCCAAAAGCAGAGCGGAGTTTGACCATCTCGCGCTGGATTATGGCCGCTTGCAGGATGCCGCCTTTAGCGCCTCGGAAGAGCGGTTCATTGACTTCCAGATGGAACGGGCAAAGTGCGACGTATTTGGTGCAAGCTTTGTGCACCGCAGGCAGCAGCGGGACGAGACGAGTTTTGCCGCCTTTCCCTTTGATGGCAAGCGTATTTGGGTCGCCTACGACATCGCGCGGCGTGAGTGCCAAGGCTTCTGAAATGCGCAAGCCGCAGCCATAAAGGAATGTCAGCATCGCAACATTGCGCGCACCTATCCAAGGTTCGTCGGCAAAATCGCCAGCCGTTTCCATAAGGTTCATGGCTTGGTCGATTTGTAGTGGTTTGGGCAATGATTTGGGTTGCTTGGGCGCACGCACGGCTCTTGATCCTGCGGCATTGACCAAGCCTTCGCGTTCTAAATGCTTGAGAAATGAGCGAATGGCGGCCAGCCCACGCCCGAGGGTTTTTGCGCCTGCGCCATCGTTGCGGCGCTTGGCAAGGAAAGAGCGAAACTCCATCGGTTTCAAAGTTGAGATATCGCTGATGCCCGGCAGTTTCCCTAAGTGACTGCTCAAGAATTCAAAAAATTGCCGCGTGTCCCGCTCATATGCCTCGAGCGTATGGGCCGAATAGCGCTTTTCATGGCGCAGCGTGTCAAGCCAGCTGGTGCGCGCGGCAAGCAAGTCCGGTTTGGCCGGAAGAATGAACGATTGGATTGTCATGGCACACCAAAGCTATTTCCCATCATTGTGAGGTTACAAAGTTTCAAACTGCTAAACGCAAGTCGTTTTCCTTTTGGGTTTGGTGTGTTAGGCGGACGGGAGAAAAACAGAGGTTTGAAATGAAACCAACAAATCCAGTTCTACTTGCCGTCATTGGTGCTGCTCAGGGCATAAAGGGCGAAGTGCGTGTTAAGAGTTTTACACAAGTACCAGAAGGCTTTGCAGGCTATGGTTTGCTTTATGATGCGTCTGGTCGAGCATTTGAGGTTTTGGAAACGCGTGCTGCCAAAGAAGTGGTCGTAACTCGGTTTAAAGGCATATTAGACCGCAATGCCGCTGAGGCTTTGACCGGCACTGAGTTGTTCGTTGAACGCGCGTTGCTGGGCAATCAGGTGGTGGCGGAAGATGAGTTTTTGCACGCTGACTTGATCGGCCTCGCTGTTGTCGATGGCGATGGACAGCAGCATGGTACAGTGACGGCTGTGTTGAATTTTGGTGCGGGCGACATTTTGGAAGTTTCGCGCGGACGTGGTCATTCAATTGCCATTCCTTTCACCAAGGCGGCCGTTCCGGATATTAATTTTGCTACAAAAATTATCACCATTGATGCAATGGCAGCAGGATTGATTGAAGATGAGGATGATGCGGAAGCCGAGCGCCTTGCCAAGGGGCAAGAGCCTAAAGAGCGTCCCCGTGGACCAAAAGATGCTGGGGGCAATCGGTGAGCTTTAAGGCAACTGTGCTCACGCTTTATCCGGAAATGTTTCCAGGACACTTGGGCCAATCGCTCGCGGGGCGCGCGCTCAGCGATGGGCTATGGCACTTAGAGACGGTTCAAATTCGTGACTATGCGAGCGGCAAGCATAAGAATGTCGATGATACGCCATCCGGCGGGGGCGCCGGCATGGTGATGCGGGCCGATGTGTTGGCGCGGGCAATTGACAGCGTTA
>JBGTAU010000522.1:0-19172 GCA_041749675.1 Rhizobiaceae bacterium
TAGTCGGCATAGCTACGGCGCGGGAAATCGTGCGCCGCCATCCTGGACTTGAGGTCGAAGTCCTGGAAAAGGAAGAGGCGCTTGCGAAGCATCAGAGCGGGCGCAACAGCGGGGTCATCCACGCCGGTGTCTATTATGCTCCGGGCAGCCTGAAGGCGGAGTTCTGCAAACAGGGGCTGGAAGAAACCATCCGGTTTTCCAAAGAGCATGGCATTGACCATGAGCAGCCGGGGAAGCTCTTGGTCGCAACGTCCCCGATTGAACTGGAGCGGCTAGCGATGCTCGAAGGCAGGGCGCGCCAGAATGGTCTCGAACTCATCCGCCTTGACGCGGCGAAGTTAAAGCAAATCGAGCCGAACATTACCGGCGTCGGCGCACTGCTGGTGCCCGCCACCGGCATTGCCGACTACGGCGGCATAGTTCGCAAAATGGGAGAGTTGGTGGAAGCAGCCGGCGGCAAGATCACTTGCAATGCACAGGTACGCAACATCAGCGAACGGTCTGATCATGTGCAGATCGAACTGTCCGACGGCACTGTACGCAGGTCACGAAACCTGATCGTTTGCGCAGGGCTGATGGCAGATCGTCTCGCGGCAATGTGCGGCCTCGGTGGCGACTTTGCCATTGTGCCCTTCAAGGGCGAATATTTCCGGTTGGCACCGCGCCATGATCATGTGGTGAAACATCTCATCTACCCAATTCCGGATCCTGAATTGCCTTTCCTCGGCATTCACCTCACCCGCATGATCGGCGGCTATGTCACGGTTGGCCCAAACGCGGTTCTTTCATTGTCGCGTGAAGGCTACAAGAAACTCGCAATGAATTTCGGTGACATGCGCGCCATGGCAAGCTTCCCCGGTTTCTGGCGCACCCTTGGGGCCAACTTGGGTTCGGGGCTCAAAGAGGCGGCAAACTCCGCTCTTCGCAGCCGTTACCTCAAGGCTTGCCAGCGCTATTGCCCGTCGTTGGAACTGGATGATCTCTTGCCGCACCCGCCGGGCATACGGGCCCAGGCGGTGATGCGTGACGGCTCGCTGGTACATGATTTCCTGATCCGCAATTCGGCCCGTACCATCCACATTTGCAACGCCCCGTCACCGGCTGCGACATCGGCCATGCCCATTGCCGCGCATATCGGCGACTTGGCTTCGAAAACCTTTAACCTGCGGGGATAGACGATGCTGTATGATCTGCGAACTTATGGCTGCCGACCCGGCACGATGGCGCGCCAACTCGGCCTTTATGCCGAGCAAGGCTATGATGCCCAATGTCGCCATCTCGGCACACCGTTGTTTTACGGCACCGTCGAGACCGGCGATGTGAACTCCTATGTGCACCTGTGGAAATTCGAAAGCGCCGCAGACCGTGAGGCGAGGCGCCAATCGCTCTATCTCGATAAGTATTGGCTAGCCTACCGTGAAGAAGGCGCCAAACTCGGCTACCAGATAAGTCAGAACAATACGCTTCTCAAACCTGCGGTGTTCTGGCAACCAACACCAATTCTAACCAAATAATGTAGTAAGGGTGGAACGCCATGATCAACCAAAGCTGGACCGCAGCGCCCTTATCCTGGGGTCAAGGACCGCGTTTGTTTGAACTGTTTATTGAACCAACCTGCCCCTACTCCGGGAGGGCGTGGGGCAAGGTGGAGGCGCTGTTGGCTTTCGTCGGGCAGGACAAGGTTACTGTGCGCATCTGGCTGAATTCGCAACCGTGGCACCTTGTTTCCGGCATTGTCATCCGCTGCATTCTAGCCGCTTCCACCTTGCCGGATGGCCGGGATGCAGCCCGCAAGGTGATGGAAGCTGCAATGGCGCATCGCGAGGAATTTGAGTTCGAGAAACACTGGGGCGGTCCCAACCTTGACCGCACGCCGCGTCAGCTGATTGCGCAACTGGAAGCTTATTCTGGCCTCAAGCTGTTCGAGGCCTTTTCCATGTCGGACCTTGATCGCGAGATGAAGCGCCACACAAAATTCTGCCGCCAGAATGGCGCGCATGTCACGCCGACCTTCATGATCGACGGCATCATCGATCCCGCAATTTCAAGCGGCGATGCCGTTGACCAATGGGTGGCCAAGTTGTTTTAACGTCCTCGCACGGTCTACCGCATTGCCTAGCGACATTGAAAATTGCCGGGCACTTTGCCAATGCAAAGAAGGAAACAACTCTGCTATTGTCCATAAGTGCGGATCCGGTAAAGATCCGCAATGGGGGCGCAAAGCAGTCCGGCAGTTTAGGGGCCGTGAGCGGACAGACAGCAATTGGATTCAATATTTGCCCGAGCCGCCATTCAAGCCGCTGAATTGAAGCCTTAGCAATGATTTAAACTCACCCATCAGGCATCCAATCCGACATTTGCAACACGTTTCCGCGAAGTTTCTGAAAAGCCCGTTGGACAGCCATTAGGGACCTGACGAATGCAGCTTTCCGTTAGTGGTTATACTTGGCGCACCGCTGTTCTTGCCCATTTCAGCATCCATGTCCCGTCCGCCCTCGTCTCAATCTTACTGCGATAACCCGCTCGGCCGTTCGTTTCCAATTTGACGCGGAACCAATCGGTGTGATCCGCGTTTTCCTCAAACGTCCATTCCCAACCCTAAGGGAGTTCAGAGCATATGGAACGCAAAAGCGGATCGAAAACCGGTCGCGGTGGCGAAACCCACCAAGATATGCAGACAGTTCCTTTGACGACTAACCACGGTCTGGGTCTGTCGGACAATCAGAACAGTCTGCGCCCCATGCCTATTGGTCCAACTCTTCTCGAAGATTTTGCCTTGCGGGAAAAGATTTTCCATTTTGATCATGAGCGCATTCCGGAGCGTATTGTTCATGCACGGGGTTCCGGCGCGCACGGCTACTTTGAATGCACTGCTCCTATACCTGAATTGACCAAGGCAGCGCCATTTCAAAAAAGGGGCATCAGGGTGCCGGTATTCGCGCGGTTTTCGACGGTAGCCGGCGGAGCGGGGTCTGCCGATACGCCGCGTGACGTGCGCGGATTTGCGGTCAAGTTCTACACCGAACAAGGCAATTGGGATCTCGTCGGCAACAACATTCCGGTTTTTTTCATTCAAGATGCCATAAAATTCCCTGATCTCGTTCACTCGGTCAAAATGGAGGCGGACCGTGCATTTCCGCAGGCGGCAAGTGCCCACGATACGTTTTGGGACTTCATCTCGCTGATGCCCGAGGCGACCCACATGGTGATGTGGACCATGTCCGACCGGGCAATACCCCGCAGCTTGCGTATGATGCAGGGGTTCGGCGTGCACACATTCCGCATGGTGAACTCAAAGGGGCAAGGTACTCTGGTCAAGTTTCACTGGCGGCCGAAACTAGGCGTCCAGTCACTGGTGTGGGACGAGGCGATGAAGATCATGGGGGCAGACAGCGACTATCACCGGCGCGATTTGTGGGAGTCAATTGAAAGCGGCAATTTCCCGGAATGGGAATTGGGGATTCAGATCATCAGTCAAGAGTTGGCGGATGAGTTGCCCTATGATGTGCTCGACGCTACAAAGCTTGTGCCCGAGGAAATTGCACCGTTGACCATTGTTGGCCGCATGGTTTTGGATCGCAATCCGGAAAATTTCTTCGCTGAGACCGAACAGGTTGCTTTCCTCCCAACCAACATCATTCCGGGTATCGATTTTACCAATGATCCCCTGCTGCAAGGGCGGTTGTTCAGCTATCTCGACACCCAGAAATCGCGCCTCGGAACCGCAAACTTCCATCAAATCCCGATTAATGCTCCAAAGTGCCCCATGCACAATTTCCAGCGTGACGGGATGATGCAATTCATGGTGCCGAAGGGGCGCGCAAACTATGAGCCCAACAGCCTCAATGTGGTTGGCGAAGACCCGGGTCCACGCGCTCGTTCTGAAACCGGATTTGCATCATTCAACGCAGTTGATGCTGCCAACGGATATCCCGGCAAGTTTCGCGAGCGTTCGCCGCGGTTTGGCGACCATTATAGTCAGGCGCGACTATTCTACGAATCCCAGTTGGATGTTGAACAAAGCCATATCGTCAGCGCGTTCGTTTTTGAACTGTCTAAAGTTACACTTGAGCATGTGCGCAACCGGCAAGTCGCCAATTTGCGCATTGTCTCCGAAAATCTGGCCGCCCGCGTAGCGGAAGGCTTGGGCCAGCCGCTGCCACCTGCATCAAAACCTTTCCAGCAGCCGGTTGATCTCGGTCGTTCAATGAAATTGTCCATACTTGCCAGTGCAACGCCAAGCCTCCAAGGCCGCAGGATTGCGGTCCTGTTTGATGAAGGTTCACCCAAGTCCGTTCTCGATGCGATAGAAAATTCCATTGTCGCAGCCGGGGCCTCCGTGATGTTCATTGCGCCGCGGATCGGACCGTTGAAACTCGACAAGGGGACGAAGGCGGCAGACGGGCAACTCGCCGGCTCCCCCTCATGCCTGTTTGATGCTGTATGTCTGGTTCTGTCGGATGAGGCTGCTCTAAAGTTCGCCAAGGAAAGCGCCGCAGTCGGCTTTGTCTCGGATGCTTACATTCATCTAAAGGCGATCGGCTGTTCCGACTCTGCTTCTCCTTTGCTCGGAAAGGCTGGTGTGTCCAGTGATTCAGGCGTCACCGGCTTGGGCGATGACTTCATTGCCGCAGCGGGGCAAAGGCATTTTGATCGCGAACCCACTGGTCGGAACATCATGAAACCGTCGGGCGTCAGTTCGTGAAGCGCCAAAAAAGCTTGTTCTGCGGAAACGCCGCCATGCGGCACTACGCCTTGTTGGGCTATGTCGCTTATTCGTTCCAATAAAGGATCTCCGGCAGCACTGGTGCTATCAACAATCAGTGTTTTTTCACACAAAGATGCACGAGTCAAAATCGTGTAATTGGACACTGAGGAAAACACAAAAAATCAGCTTTAACTATTCGGTGCAAGCACTTTTGTTATTTATGAGAATTGCGACATGCGTGAATTTGCGCGCCGCTCGAATTAACCCGGTTGCGCGCTTGACAGTTTCTGGAAACGACAAGCGGGCAACGCAGGGACATAGAGCTGAACGACCGATCGCATTCTAAGCCTTAAATCAATTTAGCTTAAACAGAGTATATCCAGCGCGAATAAATCACTGTGTTTGCGGAACCATCTCTGGTTTTGAACATTATACCAAGAGCAAAGATCTTAATAGGGAGTCGATACCGTGCGTGCAATTTTGCTTTGGCTTATAGGCGTTCCATTCTGGCTGTTAGTAGCGCTCGCCATTTTTACAGACGTTATTTAATAAGTATAAGTGTTTCAGAAACTTAGCCCCGTAGGAGAAATCGTACGGGGCTTTTGCATGTTTGAACTTCCTTAATGCAGTTAACGCGGGAACCCTTACTAATCACGCCAAAGGTCCCGTTGGGTCACCATATGGCCGAGCAATGTTTTAAGCCTGGAAGCGGCAAGTATGATGACGTAGACACTGGTCTTGGGTCAACAGCCAATGACCGCGCATTGGTATTGCACAGGGTGTCAGATGGAGCACTGCGACGCTGCTAGAAGCCTATTTAGTCAATAATGAGGTTAGCGCAATGAAATGGGTCAGACGAAATGCGGAGAGAAACAGATGCGGGCTAAAATCTTTCAAGAAAAAAATCAACCTCAACAGCGAGAATGAACATTGAAATTGCTCATTTTCAAATACCAAAGAGTGTCTGTATATCACCAGTATCTACCAGCTAAAATGTGTCCAGAATTTTTCGCAATTTCCAACAGAAAGTAAACTTAGTTGTGGCAGTGTTACTGCTCGAGAATTTCCGGTGAAATTTTCGCCAACCAAACGTGTTGCCTAAACTAGATTGATCCCGACTCTCTAAAGGTGGAGAGCCGGGATCGTAATACCCCTTCGGGGCAATCAGGGGTATTTGGGAGTTATTGCGCTTTGTAAACTGGTTTCTTTTCGAGTTGAGCTTGGGTGCTGTCGATGTATACGCGCACATCGGACCAGCCAGAGTCGCGAACCACAGTCAATTCATTGAATGTTACCGCAATTGGCCGCTCGCCCATTTCGAGAAAGCCGCCAACGTCGATCACGACCTTTTCGACTTTACCGTCCGTCGACATTATCAGCGTGTTTACTTCGCCCACAGCTTCATCAGTAGGACCATAGACGCGAGCCCCCTGCAGTTTCTCAGCAGTTAGTTCCTCAATCTTTGCCGGCTCATAACCGTCTCGCTTAACGACTGGCGGAGTGAGCATCATCTCACTCGTTGTGTCAGTAGGGGTTGTCGTGGTGGTCGTTGAAGGCGTCGTTGTCTCATTGCTACCCGCAGCCGATACAACGGCCGACTTGTATTCTGGAGCGTTAGTTAGCAATTCTTTGTTGGCGTTGATAACAAGGAAGGTGTCGGTAGAATCGCCCTCTTCCTTTACCCAACGGATCTGATCCATGGTAACAGCGATATTACGCTCACCAATTCCCAGAAATCCACCTACGCCGACAATTACTGCCTTTACTTGGCCGTCACGGCCTAAGATAACCTCGTTGATTTCGCCAATGTCATCCCATTCTGTTTCTCCACCGTCTTTGATCATAGCGCCTTCTGAGAGCTGCGCTTCGGTGGCGTAAACCCGTTTACCTACGAAGGAAGACGCCATCACATCAGTGGGCTGAGATGCATAAGCATTGATTTTCGCCATGTGACTGGAGGCTATGGCAGACGTGCTCAACATTAACGAAAGTGCAGTTGCTGCAAAAATGGGTTTCATAATAGTTCTCCTTACCGGAACTTGCTAGGACCGGTTTCTGTTGATGATTTGGAGGATGTTTTTCTCCTCCGCTTTCCTTCCATGCCTGCGTTGCAGCTCACTTCAGGGAAAGACGAAGCTTTCAATAAATAAACGTAGTCAGTGGAAAATGGTTCCGAAATAAATACAGAATTTCTTGTCGCCCAACTGCTAATCCGAAACGTCGGGGACTGGATCACCCGATACGAATTCACCAATTGCACTCCAGCTTTCGATGCGCTCGCTCAAAGCACGACGCGAAGGCCGGGGAATGTTCAGCACATTTGATGCAGGCTTTCCGTTTGTTCGCTGACCTCTTGATCATGTATTTGAATCACAAGCGTTTCTAATTGGAGACTTGCATGTAAAGTCGGAGCTGGGATCAGATCATCTGCCAATTTATTGCAAATTGGTGCTTGGTGGCAGCTCAGAAGAGATTGCCGCACCAAACGTTGCAAGTGGCAAGGGCAATGAAGAATTGCAGGAGCTAATCAACACCGAATTACGACGAGATCGCGCACTTCGTGGAGAGGATTGGGAGGACGCATGAGCATGCTTTTGCTGTTCAGCTGGCTGCTCTGGCGCAGTGTAAATAGATTTGTTGAATGTCCTTAAGCATTCCACTCTCTGCAAGCTTTCGCATTTTTGGGTTCGCATTTTTGGAACCTAAGATAGCTAAAGTCGTTGTTTCCTTGAGCAAACCGATTGCTCGATCAAACACAGGAGAATGACATGAATTGGGATATCATCCAAGGTAAGTGGAAAGAAACCAAAGGTACAATTAAGGAACAGTGGGGCGAACTAACGGACGATGACCTCGACCGCATTGAGGGCAAGCGCGATAAACTCGCAGGAAAGATCCAGCAACGCTACGGCCACACCAAGGACGAAGCCGAAAAGGAAATAGACGACTGGTTGGCTAATTCTTGAATCAGCGCTCGTGTCTAGTGAATGGCCCGCACGTACGGTGCGGGCTTTTTCATTTCTTCCGTCGGGCGAGCGAAAAACTCGTCACCGTCAGCGTGGGTCAAATAAAAAACCTCGCTAAGAGCGAGGTTTTCAGCATCAACTTCCGTTTTTTGTTAAACCCTCCTAAACAGGCCTACAACCAACGAGATAAGTAAAAATACGAGGAAGACGTAGAAAATAATTTGGGCAATACCTGCTGAAGCGCCAGCGATGCCACCGAAGCCCAGCACACCGGCTACCAGAGCGATTACAAGAAATACGAGAGCATAGTACAACATGGCTTACTCCTTTGATCGTTGTGCGAATGAAATGCACGGTTTGCGAATTGGTTCCAAAAAAAGAAACCGGGCTGTTGCCCGGTTCTTAATCAACGATTTTTACTCAAAAAGTCATGCGCGTTTTTCGGCAAAAAACAATGCCTGGCTGATTAGAGCTTTCACCATATTCGGGTTGAACGGCTTGGTTACAAGGAATGCTGGCTCTGGCTTTTCTCCGGTCAATAGCCGCTCGGGAAATGCCGTGATGAAGATAACAGGCACGTTGGCATGTTTGAGAATGTCGTTGACTGCATCAATACCTGAACTTCCGTCTGCCAATTGAATATCCGCCAACACCATTTTAGGATTTTCCTTGTTAAACATCTCCACGGCCTCATCTCGCGTCCGGGCAATGCCGACCACTTTGTGACCGAGGCTTTGGACCATTTGTTCAATATCCATCGCGATAAGGGGTTCGTCTTCAATAATAAGAATTTCAGTTGCGATCTGTTTTGCAATATCTTCGACTGCGCTTTTGAGCAGTTTAGAGAATTCAACCTCGTCCAACCTGAGAATTTCAGCGCCTTCTTGATGCGTAAATCCCTCCACTGATACGAGGACAAAAGCTTGTCTGGGCAGCGTCGCCAATGCTGCCAAGTTGGCGGTCGCACCGCGTTCCCATGCGAAGCTATTTTCGAAAGTTTTCAATTGGAGATCCGTGGTTTTGAACAAGCTGGCAAAAATCTGATAAAGAGCGACTTTATCGGACGAAGCTTCCGGAAATATTGAAATGTCCTCAATTATGGATTCCAAGACAGATGTGACATAAGCATCGCCCGATGTCTGAGAGCCGGTGACCGCTCTTGCAAACCGTCGCAGATAAAGAAGATGCGGGGCTATCCGCGTTGAAAGTGTCATAGTTTTCTCCTGATTTTCCCGCTTCGAGCTGCTTATGCAAATGCATAATTCAATTTGACAGAAAAAGTTCCATCGCGTGGGAACTTTTTTGAACTTGGCGCATTAGACACCTTAAAGTGTGCTCTAAACCGGCATAAAAGCTTATGATTAAGCTTCAACTCATAGAACAAGGCAGGCGGCGGGCGAGATGAAAACGACGAACAAGGACTTAGGTGTCACGTCACAAATCGGCGAGCAATTGAAGGCGTTGTACAGATCGATCGAAGAAGAGCCGATCCCGGATCACTTTCTTGATCTCCTTGAAAAGCTCGACGAGGCGGAGACCAGGGCTTCTTCCACGATGAAAGAATGCGAATGACGCCGGTGATTTCAGAAACAGGCAAGGTGCCGTCGCCTCCGACTAACGATTTCAAACGGGAGCTGCTGGCTTTGCTCCCATCTTTGCGCGCCTTTGCTATTTCCCTTTGTCGAAACGGGACCAGGGCGGATGACCTTGTGCAAGGGACTATCTTGAAGGCTTGGGGCAATCAGACCAGTTTTCAGCCCGGCACCAACATGAAAGCTTGGTTATTTACTATCTTGCGTAATGAATACTTTTCGCAAATGCGCAAGGCAGGTCGTGAAGTAAGTGACCCGGACGACTTCTTCACGAACAATTTAGCTGTTCACCCAGCTCAAGATGGTGTGATGGATCTTAATGACTTCAAAAAAGCTTTGGATACTTTGCCTGCTGACCAGAAAGAGGCGATTATTCTCATCGGGGCATCAGGTTTTTCTTACGAGGAAGCCGCGGAGATCGCGGGAACTGCGGTGGGAACCATGAAAAGCAGAGTAAGCCGGGCAAGGCTGAGAATGCAGGAAATACTGAACATTAAAGACGTTGGCGAATTTGGCCCTGACGCAGCATCTGCACCAACTGTAATCCGCGCTTTTGTAGAACGTTAATGTCATCTTTGAGGTGAGAAGTTGCAGAAAAGAAATACTACAGATGCGTCAAAAAACCGGACAAAGTGCGAAGACTGTCCATTAGCCAAGTTACATGAGTTTCGGGAGTTTACTCCACCAGAGTTGAAATTCGTTTCAAGCTTTAAGCAAGGCGAGATGGCAATTGACAAGGGTCATACTTTGTTGGTCGAAGGTGCCCACAGTGCGCATCTTTACACCGTGCTTTTGGGATGGGGATTTCGCTACAAGATCTTGGAAGACGGTAGACGGCAAATTCTCAATTATCTGGTGCCGGGCGACCTAATCGGGCTACAGGGCGCACTCATGGAGGAGATGCAACATTCAGTTGAATCGCTTACGCCAATGACCTTGTGCATATTTGCGCGAGGCAAGCTTCCCGAGCTTTACCGCAACTACCCGTCTCTGGGTTATGATCTGACTTGGATGGCGGCAAGAGAAGAACAAATTCTCGATCACACGCTTACCAGCGTTGGCAGAAGAACAGCGTTAGAGAAGATCGCATATTTGCTCGCCCTTTTGTATCAACGTGCGCAAAAATCTGGCGCAATGAAAAATAGCAATTCATACATCCCAATTACCCAGCATCATCTAGCTGATACGCTAGGGATGTCTGTCGTACATTGCAATAAGACGCTGAAGACTCTCGCCTCGCAAAAGCTAATTCGTTGGGGTGAGCGCGAGTGTTATGTACTTGATATAGATGGGCTCATGTCTGCCGCCAAATGGGAAGGGATGGACGCAGGCGCCCGCCCCTTCATCTGATCTTAGTCTGATGAGTCAACGGCTGAAAACAGCGCTTTATAGTGCTCTTCTGTCAATTCATGCAACGGTTTGAAAAGTGTGCCCACTACATTCCAGTGATAGACCTGACTCTTGAAGCCATGTCGCCTCGGTGCTTTTCTTCAAGTCCAATCTCCAGCTTACTATTATGAGCTTTGGCATACAAAACTTTTATTGAACTCTCGATTTAGTCAAACCTTCTCATTAAGTTTCACACCAAAACAGCCAGTTATTTTGTACAATGGTGGAACGATTTCGCGTATGAGAAGTTCCATAAAGTATGATGTATTGATAAGTGAGCAGTGTTTTGAAGCTTCCAGAGCGCGTTAAGACAGTCTTAGGGTCCGAACAACGACTGGAAACACTTCGTCGGGTAACGACATCCAATGGAAAAAATGATGTTGATTTTGATGTAATCGCGTCTATTGCGGCGCGAACATTGAACGCACCCGTCGCGTTAATTTCTATGGTGGACGTTGAACATCAATGGTTCAAATCCGCGCACGGAACCGAATTGTTAGGCACACCAATAGAACAGTCCTTTTGTTCCCATACGATTGCGGAAGATAATCACTTTCTGGTGATCGATGACGCAACGAGGGATGACCGGTTCGTGGACAATCCGCTTGTAACGGGCGAAGCCCATGTCCGCTTCTACGCCGGCTCGTCCATAGAGGTTGATAACCAATTCATCGGCACTGTGTGCGTACTTGACAGAGAGCCGCGAGATGGGTTGTCGCCGGAACAAGTGGCGACATTAAAAGACTTGGCCGCTTTGGCAGCGCGTATGTTTGAATATAAAGATAAAGACCGGGAACTTGTAGAAAACCGAGATGAACTCCATCTCGTGCGCGATTTACACCGCGCAGCTACGGACGCCGGACGAGTAGCGACATGGGTATGGAATTTAAAGACCGATCGGGTCTCGGGCAACAAATGGCTACCTATATTGTTTGGCAATCAGGAAGGTTTCCAGATGACTGCGGAGAATTTGCTGGAGCGCATTGTGCCAGTCAGTGCAGAGAAAGTTAGAGCTGCGTTGGCGGCGTCTATCAACGACGATGTCGAATATAATCTTGATTTTGAAATGATAGATGGAAGATGGTTGACAGGCAGAGGCCGTGTTTTTCAGCGTGACTCTGAGGGGAAGGCATTGTCCATGATTGGCACCAACGTCGACATAACAGGAACGAAAACCAATGCTGAGCGGACCAAATTTTTGCTCAGAGAAATCAATCATCGCGTCAAAAATACCTTGGCTATGCTGCAATCGTTGGCAAGACACACGCTGAAAAAACACCCTGAGCCGGAGCTATTCATGGAAACGTTTTCAGCAAGACTTTCTTCCATTGCCGCCGCTCACACTCTATTGTCAGATTCTGAATGGCGACCGGTTTCACTGCGCGCGCTTATAGACCAACAGATAACGCCTTACGTTTACCGGCAGCATGATGGCGGGCTTGTTCAACAAGGCGATGACATTGAACTTCCGTCGGAACAAGCACTTGGGATGGGGGTGCTGCTCCACGAATTAGCTACGAATGCTGCCAAGTACGGCGCCTTTACGGTCCCTGAGGGCATTGTTAAGTTAGAATGGAAAGTTACTGGCTTAGGTGTTGATCGAATGCTTGTCATGAACTGGAAAGAAACGGGGGGGCCAAAAGTCGGTCCAGCAGGCGAAGCAGGATTTGGCAGTTTCCTAATAAAGCGTAGCTTGGACAAAATTCTCAACAGTCGAGTCGAATTGTCTCTTGAAGAAGATGGGCTCAATGCCAAAATCAAGGTTCCTTTGCGTGTTTATTAACAGCACGAAAAGGAACCCTTGTTAAGTGTCGTCCTCTTCACTTGATGGCGAGCGGGTAATTGCCCATAGGCCAAGAGCAACTGGAATAAGGCTCGCCACAAGATTTGGTCTAGCCAATAGAGGGGATGCGGCAGCGGCAGCTACAATCAAAGGCAACAACGATCCGTTAGAGTGAACCTCACGGCGACGGTTCTCACGACGCTCGGTATAACCTTGAAATGTCAATGCGACAGCGCCCGCGGCGACGAACAGAAACGAAAAAGCTAAGGCCACATTCAATGGAGGATATTTGAATGTCAGCCATATGAAAAGTGCGACCAATCCAAATACGATGCCCGTGCCTATGAGAATGCCGGCAATCGTTTTGTTTATTACGCTCCGGCGCTTGCGAGCGATGAGGCCGCCAACTTCCATAGTGGCGGCCGATGCACCCAATCTCAAAAGTAACGACAGCATCTTAGCGATTTGCCAAAAGAGCTGCTATGAATCCAATTCCAGCAGCTATAGCCAGCGTTTGAACAGGTTTATTGCGCACGTGTGCTGCAATTTCCTTTTCAACGTCCCTCGCGCGAAGCTTCAAGTCAGCCAGAGCTTGTTCACTTGAGGATAGCGCGTCATTATATCCTGCAGCGGCCTTGTTTTTGGCGCGATCCACACTCTTGGCGCCCAGCGAGGCAACCGTGCTGGCGAGAGCCGCAATGTCGTCTCGAATTTGGACGATTTGATCCTCGACCTTCGAAGAAGTCGCAGTCTCACGTTCTATTTTCTGTTTGATACCATTTGCCATTATCTTATCCTTGAATCTGTTAGCTAGAGGGCTGTTTGGACTATATCCGGCCCAAGAGCGCTAGTATGACCACAATCAACAAGACTGTTCCGACCAAGCCGCTGGGACCATAACCCCAATTGCGCGCATGCGGCCAAGACGGCAAAGCACCGAGCAACAGTAAAACCAAAATTATAAGTACGATGGTTGATGTAGTCATTTCATTCCCCGATGTTACACGTTGATACGTTTCGACTTGGACAAAACGCATAACTGAGAAGTTGGTTCCAAAAATAATGGAACGCTTGTTCGGCGATATCGTTACCACTCATGAAAATGCCATCGGTAACAGTATCGGAAGGATAGGAAATGCGTGTGAAGTTAACGCCACAAGAAGCCCGACAGGGTGGAAAAGGAAAACGCACAGTTTGGGTGCTGATCGCATCTATGGTGCTCTGTATCGTCGCACTTGGTTTGTATGATGTTTTTTTTGGTTAGGCGAGACGGCTCTGATCTTTAAATTTGCATTCCACCGTTGAACTCAGCGCAAATCAGAAAGATGCGTTGTTAATCTAAAATTCACCATAAAAAAACAACGAGACGCATTACCCCAATAGTATTTGGAAATTCATGGAACCGTTAGCGCGACTGCGCATTACCTATGCATGTTGAAGAAGCGCAAAATACTGATAGTTGAAGACGAAGTGATGATCGCCATGGACATTGAGGCAGGTCTATCCAGTTACGGTGCAAACGTAATTGCAATCTGCTCAAGCGTTAATGCCGGCCTCAAAATTGGTATCGCCAGCGAAATTGATGCAGCGATTCTTGATGTGGATCTGGGTGGTCAACATGTCTATCCAATCGCAGACATTTTGAAGAACCGTGGTATTCCTTTTGTTTTTCATACTGGGAATACAAGTCAGGATCTGAGGTCAAGATATCCAGACGCTCCAATTCTGCAGAAACCCGTCGGCATGAAACGAATTGCTGAATCGCTTTCTAATTTGTTTCACTGACACGACAGAGATGGCTGTCTTGAAAGGGACAAATCATCTCAAAGGGACATTTCAAATTCCATACCAGACCATCGGAAAGATATTGAATTTCGACCTCTGCCATCAGCGAGGCTTCTGCCATGCTCTTCAAAACACGTTGTCCAAACCCAATCACTTTGGGAGGAATAACAGTCGGGCCCCCTGTTTCTTTCCACGAAAAATTGAATTCAAGGTCGCTTAGAACCCATTCAACCAAAACCTTGCCTTGACTGTCACTGAGCGCCCCATACTTGCATGCATTTGTTGCAAGCTCATGCAGACAAAGACCAATCGTATGCGCCGCATCGGCGTTGATCAAAAGCTTGGCACCATCAATCGTTATTTGCTTTGCTGAAACCACATTGAAAGGTGACGTTTGTCGATCCACCAGTGAATGCAAATCGATCTTGCCGCCATTACTTTTTATAATAATATCTTGGTTTTCAGCAAGTGCCTGAATGCGATCGCAAAACCGCTCCGCGATTGTTGAAGGTTCTCCATAATGCGAAGACATTCTGGCTAAACTTTGTACTACGTTGAAAATGTTCTTTAACCGGTGCCGCATTTCGCCCAGCACCAAATCGGAACGCTCTTCAGCTGTTTTGATTTTGGTGATGTCCGTGATAGCTGCTATACCTGACGTGGGCACTGATGTAATCCCGTCCGTTTTAGTGGAGTAAATGACTTTCTTGCGGGCACAGATCCAACGCTTTGATCCATCAGACAGAACGATCTGATGCTGCAGATCCATCACATTATGTTCGAGAGGATCAAGTAAGTAGTCGATAACATACAGGAGCGATGCCCGGTCATCGGGATGATTAAAGTCACGCAATGCACCTTTAGGAATCGACATTTCGGCTGGCAACTCGAACAATTTAGCTGCCCTTTGATCAAGTGTGACGGTACTTTCCAAATAATTCGCAAAAACCAGTCCGACCTCTGCTAACTCAAGGCCGAGAGAAAGCGGATTTTCGGCAGTAGGGAAATCTAGCAATTTTTTTGGGCTGGTGGTCAATCGCTGCCTTTTTTGCAAGCACCAATATCCGCTTTGCAGTTGGAAAATTCATTTGCCAATTAGTTTTTAGAGCACAGTTGCACCGCGCGCATTAAACTATTTTATAAGTTTGGAACGATGGAAAAGCCCGACCGAAGGGCCGCCTCGCCATAATCTATCATTCTGTGTTTGTTAGAAGAAATGTTTCCAAACTCGGCACCTTCAGCTCTAGGCCAATTATCCTGCACGAAAAAAAGATGGAACTTTGCTGTCATCAAGGTGTTCACTTCGTGGTCTGCTAACGGCATCGCTGTCATTATGGACGTTGTTTACTGCCATTTTGGCCCAAGCGATCTCGATCTATAGCAGCTTGATGGAAGGTCAGAGAACGAGGACCATCGTCCACAAACGCCCTGGGGCCATACCCGGCCAGATTATAGCGCGGCGAAGTACGGCAATTCATCACGGTAATCTATCGCCCCAAAATCAGAAAGTACGACCGCATGTTGACCAAGAAAAGAGATATCAGGTCTGGAACGACCGTATGGCAAGCAACGGTTGGTGAAAAAGTTGCGACCAAAGCGAAACCAGCGAGCAACTACTACGACATTGTCATCATAGGGTGCGGCATAACTGGGTCTATGGTCGCAGAACAGGTTAGCACCTTAGGGCTCAAGGTGCTGGTGCTTGATCGCAGAGAACCTGCAAGCGGTAGCACCTCTGCCAGCACAGCTTTGATCCAATGGGAAATTGACCAACCACTTACCTCTCTGCAGAAGAAGGTTGGACCTAAAAAAGCTAATCAAAGCTATCTTGCGTCATTTAAGGCAGTTTCGACTCTCAAACGACGCATTCAGAACTTGCAAATTGATTGCGACATGATTCCGCGAAGTTCCCTTCTGTTGGCCGGAAACTCAATGGGTTCCATAGCCTTGAAGAGAGAGGTCGCAGCGCGGAAAGCATTGAAGCTTCCAAGCACTTTCTTGATGCAAACGGACGTTAAAAAAAAGTTCGGTTTTGACGTTGATGGAGCTATAGTTTCAACGGGCAGCATCGAGATTGATCCCCGCAAACTGACAATATCGTTGGTGAACATAGCACGGAAAAATGGCGTCGAATTTGTTGCGCCTGCTGACGTAAAGCGAATCTACCCGACGGACGTTGGTGTTTTCATCCGATTATCAGATGAGAACGTCATCGCTGCGGGTAAGGTCATCGCAGCAACGGGTTATGAGAGGTTGGAAGACGTGCCAAAATCAAAGTACGATCTCATCTCGACATGGGCGCTTGCAACAGTTCCACAGAAGGAGGAAGCCCTTTGGCCAACGCGTGCTTTGGCTTGGGAGGCGTCAGACCCCTATCTATACTTTCGAACCACTGTCGATAATCGCATTGTTGTGGGCGGGGAGGATGCTGACTTCATTAATCCAAAAAAACGCGATCTCCTGATTAAGGAAAAGACACGCACGATCCTCAAGAAGCTTTCACAATATGTACCTAACGCAGTCCTTAAATCCGACTTTCAATGGGCTGGAACATTCGCGGAAAGCCCGACCGGTCTTCCTACAATTGGTCTATTGAAAGAACTGCCAAATGTCTTCGTTATATTGGGCGCGGGTGGCAACGGGATTACATTTTCGGTCATCGCTGCAGAGATGGCAAAGTCTTGGATTATCGGGAAACAACATCTTTTAGTGCCCGTGTTCGCACCACACATCAAGGCAAAACGCAAGTAAGCTTGCGTTTGGAATCTTGATCACAGGCGGCTTCAAATCGATCGTAGCACTGCTTGGAAAGACTGGCGGCGAGACAGCAGACAGTTTGCATTTTGAACTTGGCCTGAAGACGAGCATGGTCTGACGGTGTGTTTTCTCAATACAAAAAGCGGACATTTGCAACGGAACATTTCCTGCTTTTGCACGTTATCACTTTACGAAAACCAAATAACTTCAGGTGATCTCAATGGTGAAACTTTTGCTTATAGCGTCCGTATACATGACACTCCCAAGCGCATTGCTGGCGTCCGCCAATTTGGCACCCATGAAACCGTATGATGCGTCTGCAATCATCAAAGATCGCGGATATGTTTCTACGCCAATGCTGAAACTAGTAGACGAGGAACTATGCGACGAATTTTATGACGGAATGGTTGCAAGCCTCTTCGACGATACTTCCAATCATGTAGTGACCAGTTTCAATAATTAATTTAGGGAAAAACAATGACCAACGAACAGACCGAACGCGCATGGAACATCGCAAAAGACATTGACTTCTGCATGTTCGTTACATCTGGAAAAAGCGGATTGTGGGCGCGCCCTATGTCAACAATTGTCGAAAAAGATAACGGCAAGATTTTCATGTTGACGGAAAAACAATCTGCGAAAGAAGCTGAAATAGAAGGTAATCCCGATGTGGTGCTGGCTTATGCAGACAAACCCGTATTCCTCACAATCCACGGCCGGGCATTAGTGCGCGACGAAAGGGCCTTGGTGACGCGTCTTTGGAATCCAGGTGCGCAAGCCTTCTGGCCTCAAGGGCCAGGCCAAGGCGACGTGGTGGCGATAGAAATTACCCCCGTCAATGCAGAATATTGGGAAGGCAATAATTCTGTTTTAGCCTCTGTGAAATTTGTCTATGCGCTGGCTACAGGAAATGTTGTTGAAGCGGGCGACAACGAAAAAGTTAGCATGTAATTATAACAACAGAACTGGTCATAGCAGTGATAGTTCTCCATTTATGGATAAAACTGCGCTTATATGGGTCTCATGCAAATACCGGCTGTGAACCCCTTTGCCGCAGAATTTCAATGCTGGCGCATTGGTGATGCCGTGTCTGGTTTCGTCTATAATATGGGCTTCAAGTGTTTTGGCACCTGCCGCTTGTTTGATCGATTTCAGTTGGTGGCTGAATCTTTATATTCTGGAACCATTTTCTTTAACTGCGTAACAGCACTGGTTTCGTTGGCTGCTTCGATAGCGGATGTCATTTTGACAAGAGCGCTACCAATAACCGATTCAGGGACGTGACGAGGCGAGGCAGAAAAATAGCCATTTTCTGAATGCCCCGTTTTCGTGCTCTGCTTTATCGAGCAGTTCTTCGTAAAGTTTTTCTCCCGGACGAAGACCAGTATATTCAATCTTAATGTCAATGTCAGGACGAAAGCCTGCAAGTTCAATCATTTTGCGGGCCATTTCTACAATCCGGATCGGTTTGCCCATATCAAGAACAAGGATACGGCCTCTACCGGCACCTTCTTTTAAGCCCTCTGCCGAAGCTTGCAGAACAAGGCGCACAGCCTCTGGTATCGTCATAAAATAACGCGTAATATCGGGGTGAGTCACTGTCACTGGACCGCCTTGCTCTATCTGCTTTTGAAATCTTGGCACCACAGAGCCGTTGGAACCAAGCACGTTTCCAAAACGTACTGTTTTGAAACGCGTCCCGGTATTTGCGATGTCTCTGGACTGGCAGTAAATTTCAGCAGCGCGTTTGCTGGCACCCATTAAACTTGTCGGATTGACCGCTTTATCGGTTGAAATCAGAACAAATGTGTTCACTTTGTATTCAACTGCAGCATCCGCCAAGTTCCTCGTGCCAAATACATTTGTCTTAAGGCATTCGATCTTATTTTTTTCCATCAAAGGAACATGTTTTAAAGCTGCAGCATGGAAAATCACGTCAGGCCTGATGTTTGAGATTGTCTTGAATACTTTCTCGCGGTCACGGACGTCGACAAGATAAGTTTCAACGTTCTTTGTCGAATGGGCTTCGCGCAGTTCTAGGTCGATTTGGTAAAGTAGAAACTCAGACGAATCCAGCAAGACAATGGATTGCGCATTAAATTGCGCAATTTGTCTAACAAGTTCGCTACCGATCGACCCGCCAGCGCCGGTTACCAACACAGTTTTGCCTTTGATCAGGGTTTCGACCACAG
>JBGTAU010000523.1:0-3446 GCA_041749675.1 Rhizobiaceae bacterium
CCCGCAAATCAATGCGGTCCATCATCGGTCCAGAAATTCGATCTTGATAATCACTTTGGCAGCGCGGCCCACGTGCGCATGTATGTCCGGGCTCTCCAGCCATGCCGCAGCGACAAGGGTTCATGGCCGCGACGAGCTGAAAGCGGGCCGGATAGGTGATGCGGTGATTAACCCGCGCAATCATGCAGTCTCCTGTTTCCAAAGGTTGGCGTAAAGAATCCAGTACTTGGGGATGAAATTCGGGGAATTCATCCAAAAACAACACACCATTATGCGCCAGCGACACTTCGCCCGGCCGAGCCCGCATCCCGCCGCCGACCATGGCGGCCATCGAGGCTGAATGGTGCGGGGCGCGAAATGGGCGACGATCCGAGAGTTGGCCATCAGCCAACTCGCCGCTGATGGACGCGATCATCGAAACTTCGAGCAATTCGCGCGGGGTCAGCGCGGGCAAAATGGACGGCAAACGTTGTGCCAACATGGATTTACCGGAACCGGGTGGGCCCGACATCAGCAAATTATGACCACCTGCAGCGGCGACTTCCAACGCGCGTTTCGCGGTTTCTTGGCCTTTGATTTCCGATAAATCGGGCATCAACACATCCATCGGCTTAAGTGATGCCACTGGGCGCGTTAAAACTTGCGTACCGCGAAAATGATTGGCCATGGCGATCAGACTGCGCGGCGCTAAGATGTCAATGTTTTCGCCTGCCCATGCCGCCTCAGGCCCACAGGCAAACGGGCAAATCAAGCCTTTTCCCATCGCGTTTGCTCCAATTGCGGCGGGCAAACAACCGGCAACGGAGGCAATCGTGCCATCTAACGACAGTTCCCCAATCACCATGTAAGGACTAAGCGCATCACCCGGAATTGCACCGAGCGCGGCCATCAGGCCCAATGCTATGGCCAAATCATAATGACTGCCTTCCTTTGGCAAGTCGGCGGGCGCAAGATTGATGGTCACTTTTTTGGGCGGCATCGAAAGGCCGGACGCATGAAGCGCTGCTTGCACCCGCTCTCGGCTTTCAGCAACTGCTTTGTCGCCCAGCCCAACTATGTGCATGTTGGCCTTGCCCGGCGCCACCATGACTTGAACATCAACCGGCACCGCCTCAATGCCTTGAAATGCAACCGTCGCCACTCTTGCAACCATAATCTTACCCCCAAAATCGCAAGACTTCACATAAAATAAGGTTGAAGTCGCAATTTGCTACCCGCTTAAAGCGAGATAAGCACACTTAAAATTCAAAATCAAGAACATTAAGAGAACAAAATGCACGTTTAAGAGTCAGTCAGGTTGTATAGGGTAGTAAAAGTAGAACAAACGTTCCCGAAAGCGAATATCGCGCGGGATTCTGCGGACTGGTTAACAATTGCGCTCGAGTTCGCGTGGAATTCGGTGTGTCCAACCGGTCAAGTGCTAGCATGTGACATTCGCGCAAAACGCCATGCACTTCGTGGCGTGTGCGCAAACGAAAACCGGGCGGGCGACCGGGGCGGAACGGCGAAACACGCGCTGGTTTGTTCTGACTGAGCACCAGCGGCCGCCGCGCCTGCCAACGGGCAAGACGCCGCGCCTCACGCGGCAGGTTTTCCAAAGCACGGCTGAGGGCGAGCAGGCGGCGCATGATATATTTGGCGTCGATCGTGTCGTTTAATGAGGGAATGATGGATGTAGGAATCGCCGGATCGTAAAAACCCGGGACACTGATGCGCGGCAGCGCGGTAATTTTACCAGTCACGTTATGCCCCTCAGATTTTGCCTCATAGCCCTGACCGAGCTGCGCATTCCACGGGTCTTCGACGGATACGTACTGTGTTGAAAATCGTTTGAGTGGATCAACGAGACAAAATGCTGGCAACCGGTTTGGATTGCTACTTGGCGCGATGCGCGCTGAAAACGGCTTCGAAAGGGGCGGGTTCACTTTAAGTCCATAAGCAATGATGATGATGAGCCGACGAAGCGCAGATTCTGCGGGGCGCAAGACTTGCAAAATGGAACGATAAAGATGACGCGGCAAAGTCGTGACTACGGTATTCGGTGTTCCGCCGCTGAGCGCAAACAAAGCCGCGATGATCAGCTGAAGTGCCTTGCGATTGCGTTCGATAGCGAGGGGCCAATCCATATGGTGCCTTTAGTGGTTGCGACTTGGCACTAGGATAAGGCGGTGGGGATTGGTGTGGAGAGATTTATTGGAAAATTCGACATTGCGGACAGGTGAAGCGCGATCCGTGGCTCATTGCCGCAGGCGGCAGTAGCAGACTGTTTAGCGCCGATCTCCTACACAGCACAAAGCAGAATTGCGCTCATAATTCTGTATCCAATTACCCGATGTGCTTCGTCATTGCGGACAAGCGAAGCGCGATCCGCAATCCATTCCGCTGGCCTTGAAATGAGAGGTCAAAACAGGCAACATGCAATTATGACGGGATATGTTTACATGTTAGCAAGCAAGAAAGACGGCACGATTTACACGGGTGTGACCGGCTCTCTTGCCCATCGTATCCCTCAGCATAAAGACGGTTCGGGTTCTAAATTTGCCGCGAGATACAGTGTACAGCGTCTTGTCTGGTATGAAGAATTCTTCGATGTGCGCGATGCGATAGATCGCGAGAAACAGTTGAAAAACTGGCGGCGAGAATGGAAAATTGCCTTGATTGAAGCACAAAACCCTGCCTGGAATGAACTATTTCTCGGTGTAAGTTGGGATTAGATTTGTGCCAATATTGTTTCACAACCTTCTGCGGAATGGATTGCGGATCGCGCTTCGCTTGTCCGCAATGACGACGGGATGGATGGGGTTTCGCTCAACGCTGAACTGTCGCGATTGGCGCGAATGTCCAAGTCAGGTTTTTGCCTGAAGCCCTGACCATCGAGCTGACTGGATCCTCGGGCCGGTGCCCGAGGATGACGATGGGGTGGTGGGAATTGACTAAATACCAACGCTTTGAGTTTGCCGCCACCTTCGCCTGTGCTTCGTCATTGGGGACAAGCAAAGCGCGATCTGCATTCCACTCGGCAGGTGGTCAAGATAAGTTGTTTGTTGCAAAAGTACTTCCTGGCACCCAGTGGTATAAGTGCACAGAATTCTGCACCTATTTTGATTCACGGCCGTCTACGGCCTCGATTGCGGGGCTGCGCTGCGCTTGTTCGCAATAACGAACGTTCAGGAATTTTAAGCCAGTCTTCCATGATATTGGCTGCTGAGCTTTCGCTGATGTCGGCCCTCACTATCCGCAATGATGACGGGATGGAAAATGAGTAAAGCCGAGTGAACGTTCGCGTTGTAAATAGAATTAGACGGTGCGCCGTCTTCTCTCCGATTTTTCAACGGGGAGAAGATGCCGACAGGCAGATGAGGGGGGAATAGACAATGTTGATTGAAAATAACGTTGGAGTGGGGGCAAATCAGCAATCTTAGTCGCGAAATTGCCCCTCATCTGCC
>JBGTAU010000524.1:0-7100 GCA_041749675.1 Rhizobiaceae bacterium
TAATTTCCGCGCGTCCGCCGGAAATCAAATCCACCGTCGCATATTCCTGAAACACCCGCACCGGATCATCGGACGACAGCACCGTCACCGCGCTGGTCAGCCGAATCCGCTTCGTCTTCGCCGCAATTGCCGCCAGCACCACAGCGGGCGTTGAAATCGCAAAATCCGGACGGTGATGCTCGCCAATGCCAAACACATCCAGCCCCACTTCATCAGCGAGCACGGCCTCTTCCAGCAAGTTAGAAATCCGCGTCGCAAACGGTATCGCCGAGCCAGACGTTGGGTCCGCGCCTGTGCCTGCGAATGTGTAGAGGCCAAGTTCCATGAGGTGTGCTCCTGTTTGGTAAGAACATAAGCGAGGCTGCGACGGATTTGAAGAGCGCACAGGGATGGGGGTTGGTTACACCGGTGTGGGTGTATCTTTCTGAGCCACGATTGACATCTCCCCCCACATCCCCTAATCACCCGCTTGTTCTGGCCAGCAATGGCTTGAGCACTACGTGTCCCGTGAGTTTTCCTGAAGCTTCAGTGAGAATTCTGTCAGAAACCAATAGGTTTCAGAGGAGGGCGCGTTTCCCACACGGTGCGGATGGTCTGCGCTGTGACAACTATTGAGGAAATGCGATGAGCAAGCGCGAATCAGCAAAATATAAACTTGACCGCCGTATGGGTGAAAACATTTGGGGTCGTCCGAAGTCCCCAGTGAACAAACGCGAATATGGTCCAGGCCAGCACGGTCAGCGCCGCAAGGGTAAATTGTCGGATTTCGGCATTCAGCTGCGCGCCAAGCAGAAGCTGAAGGGCCATTACGGCGATATCTCGGAAAAACAATTCCGTGCGATTTACACCGAAGCTGCGCGCCGCAAGGGCGACACCGGTGAAAACCTTATCGGCATTTTGGAATCCCGCTTGGATGCGATCGTTTACCGCGCCAAGTTCGTGGCGACCATTTTCGCGGCTCGTCAGTTCGTGAACCATGGCCACGTCAAGGTCAACGGCCGTCGCACCAACATTGGTTCCTACCAGTGCAAGGTTGGCGATGTGATCGAAGTGAAAGATTCGTCCAAGCAATTGGCGTTCGTTTTGGAAGCCAACACTTTGGCTGAACGCGATGTGCCTGATTATGTTGTGGTCGATCACTCCAAGCAAGTTGCCACATTCCAGCGCGTTCCAACGCTCTCTGATGTGCCCTATGCAGTTCAGATGGAACCAAATCTGGTCGTCGAATTCTACTCACGTTAATCGACACTGTGATACATTTAAAAGCCGCCCGGAGAAATCTGTGGCGGCTTTTTTGTTGATGGAACCGCGTTTGATGCAAGCCATTTTGGACGATATTCGCGAAACACTGTTGCCGCGCCTCGAAGACGGTAAGGTTGCGACCTATATTCCCGAGCTTGCCAAGGTTGATCGCGGGCAATTCGGCATGGCGGTTTATCCGATCAATGGTGCTCCGGTGTTTTGCGGCGATGCCGATGTTTCGTTTTCCATTCAAAGTGTTTCCAAGGTTTTTTCGCTCACGCTAGCGCTCGGCAAAGTCGGCGATGCTTTGTGGCAGCGCGTCGGGCGCGAGCCGTCTGGGTCGCCGTTCAATTCGATTGTGCAGTTGGAGCAAGAGCGCGGCATTCCGCGCAATCCGTTTATTAATGCCGGCGCGATTGCCGTTGCCGATGTGTTGCTCGCCGGCCATCAGCCGCGCGAAGTGATTGGCGAGATCATTCAGTTTGTGCGGTTTTTAGCCAATGATGATTCCATCGCCATTGATCCAGCCGTCGCCGCGTCTGAAACATCAACGGGCCATCGCAATATTGCGCTTGCCGAATTCATGCGCGGCTTTGGCAATTTGCATCATGAAGTCAGCCATGTGCTCGGCGTTTATTTCCATCAATGCGCACTGGCCATGAACTGCCATCAGTTGGCGCAAGCTGGCTTGTTCCTTGCCAATGGCGGCGTCAATCCGAACACCGGCCATCAAGTGGTTTCGCGCGAGCGGGCGCGGCGCATCAATGCTTTGATGCTCATGTGCGGCCATTATGATGGATCGGGTGACTTTGCCTACAAAGTCGGTTTGCCCGGAAAAAGCGGTGTCGGCGGTGGTATTTTGGCCATCGCGCCGGGCAATGCATCGATTGCGGTTTGGTCGCCCGGGCTTAATCAGGTTGGCAATTCACTGCTCGGCACACTCGCGTTGGAAATGCTGGCCAAAAGGACAGGGTGGTCGATTTTCGGTGTTTAATGCGGGTGCGCCAGCTTTGTCATTGCGTCGTTTTGGTTTATAGGTCGCGCCGAAAGAGGATATAAGTATGCAAAATACCTGCGCGCTCTGCGGCGCTACCGATCATCATGTAGTGTCGACCAAGGACCGCCATGGCAATGCGCTGCGCACTATTCTTTGCAGCGGATGCGGCATCATCACCAATCATCCGATCCCGTCGGACGAAGAGTTGGCGGCCTTTTACAAGAAAGATTATCGCACCGATTACAAAGGTACGCCTGAGCCGCGCATGCGCCAAGTATGGCGCAATTTTTCGCGCATGGAGCAGCACATGCTCAACAATCGCGATGTTTATGCCAGTGGCATGAAATGCTTGGACCTAGGTTCAGGCAGCGGTGAATTTATGTTTTTGGCCAATGCCATCGGCATGACGTGCAAAGGTGTCGAACCCAATGAAGGTTATGCTAATTATTGCCGAACGAAGTTGGGATTGGACGTTGCCAATCAAACTTTGGAAGAGACCCATTTCGAGCCGAAAAGCTTTGATCTCATCCGCCTCAGCCATGTGCTGGAGCATATGCGCAATCCGGTGCGCTCGTTGAAAGTGCTGCATGAATGGCTGGACGACGACGGCATTCTTTATATTGAAGTGCCAGATATTGAAGCGGAAGCGGCGCGCAAAATGCGCGGCAAAATGTTTCACTTCGGACATTTGTGTAATTTTAATCCCGTGACCTTGCGCCTTGCCGCGTCTCTCGCAGGCTTTGCGGAATTGCCAAAAACAGCAGAGCGCTTACGGCAAACCACAGGCGCGTACTTTGTCAAAGCCAAAGGCGCTGCTTCCCTTCCAGACAGGCTTGCTGTGAATGCGGTGATCATTCGGCGCGCCATGGATGCTCACAATACGCGGCAATTGCCACAACCCAAAGGTGGCTCTGCCATTGGCCGCTTCATTGATGTTGCCTCGATGCGCCTTAAGGAAATGTTTCAAGCGCGGCGATTTTCGCAGCATCGAGATATTGCGAACAGTTTTGCCGCGCAGTTGAAGCAAAAGTTGAGCCGCTCATGAACATTGATGTTTCAATCGACAATTTGGATAGTTGCCACCCGCTGTTTCGCACCGCGCCATCCGGTGTGGAGTTCAACAAATTGCGCAAGCGCCTGTTGCGCTTAACGCGCCAGGCGATTGATGATTTTGGCATGGTTCGGCCCGGTGATCGCTGGCTCATTGGCTTGTCGGGTGGCAAAGATAGCTACGGGCTTTTGGCGTTGTTGCTCGATTTGAAATGGCGCGGATTGTTGCCGGTTGAATTACTTGCGTGCAATCTCGATCAAGGCCAACCCAATTTTCCAAAACATATTTTGCCGGATTATCTCAAATCCATCGGCGTCGAGCACCGCATCGAATATCAGGATACCTACTCGGTGGTGACGGAAAAACTGCCGGAAAACTCCACTTATTGTTCGCTGTGTTCTCGTCTGCGGCGCGGTCATTTGTATCGCATTGCGCGGGAAGAGGGCTGTTCGGCCTTGGTGCTTGGTCATCACCGCGAGGACATTCTCGAAACCTTTTTCATGAACCTGTTTCATGGTGGGCGTTTGGCTTCAATGCCGCCGAAACTTTTGAATGATGAAGGCGATGTGTTGGTTTTGCGTCCGCTTGCCTATAATGCTGAGGAAGATTTGGAAGCTTTTTCTAAGGCGATGAACTTCCCGATCATTCCTTGCGACTTGTGTGGCAGCCAAGATGGACTTCAACGCAATGCGATGAAAGACATGTTGTTAGACATTGAAAAGCGGATGCCGGGCCGTAAAGAATCGATGATCCGCGCGATGAGCAATATCCGGCCAAGCCATATGCTTGACCGAAAGCTATTTGATTTTGCAGGGCTATTTCCGCCTCAGTGAGGGGCGGATGCGCCTAAGCTGAACAGTTTGCCGCGCTCTGCAATCAACACGCAACATAGGCTTGCAAGCCCGACGAGTGCGAAACTCAAGGATATCGGAAATACTGTGCCGTCGAACGCTTGGCCAATAATCCCACCCACGACTGCGCCGCCCATCGTTTGAAAGAAACCTTGAACCGAAGAGGCTGTGCCTGCCAATGCGCCCAATGGTTCCATGCCGATAGATGTGAAGTTTGAGCCAATCATGCCGAACAGAATCATAGCGATAGCAAAAAGAGAAACGAAAATCAGAAACGGCACTGCGCCGAAGGATGCCAGCAGCGCCAGTATAGCGGATACGGTAGTAAACCCAATCAACGCACCATGCGACATGCGACGCATTCCGAAGCGCATCACCAATTTTGAGTTTGCAAACGAGGCGACTGACATCATGCTCGCCACCACGGCAAAGACAACCGGAAACCAAACGCCGAGATCATAAATGCCGACATAGATTTGCTGTGCGGAATTAATAAATCCAAACAACGCGCCCATGATGATGGCCATTGCAAGCGTATACCAAAGCGAAACGCGATTGGTCATCACGATCTTAAAGCCGGTTGTCACGGAAGAAAATGTCAACGGACGACGGTTTTCAACGGGCAGAGTTTCGGGCAAGCGCAGCCACATCCAAGTCAGGATTATCGCGGCGATTGCAGACATAAAGACAAAAACCAAATGCCAATCGCCGAAGATCATAATGCCTTGCCCGACTGAGGGTGCAATCACCGGCATGACCATGAAAACGGTCATCACCAATGACATAACTTCCGCCATTTGCCGTCCGCCAAACACATCGCGCACGATGGCAACAGCGATCACGCGGGTGGCGGCTGCGCCCATGCCTTGGATGAATCGCAGTGCGAGCAGTGGTGCAAAGGTTGGCACAAAGATCGCGCTGACGGCAGCGACTACATACACTGCAATGCCGGCTGCAAGAGGCCCGCGTCGTCCGAAACGATCTGAAAGTGGACCGAATGCCAGCTGCATAATGCTGAAGCCAATGAGATAAGCGGTAATAATCAGCTGGCGCTTGTTTTCATCTGGCTCGCCCAGCGATGCTCCGATCTCTTGCATACCCGGCAACATGATATCGATGGCCAACGCGTTGATGGCCATAAGCGCTGCGATCATCGCAATAAACTCACCGCGGCCTATCGGAAATCGCAAACGGATATCGGTTGCAGTCGCGTCTGGTGTGTTCATTTGACTACTCATTCCAAAAAAAGAAAAGCGCCGGACGATACCGACGCTTTGCACACGGCCCTGATAAAGCCGAGGCGTAAAACCAGCTAAAGTTACGCGGCGCCCTTCATGGCAACGCCTTTTTCTGCCATCATGTCTTGGAGCTCTTTTTGCTGGAACATTTCACGTACGATATCGCACCCACCAACAAATTCGCCTTTGACATAAAGCTGAGGGATGGTTGGCCAGTTCGCATAATCCTTGATGCCATTGCGCAAATCATCCGAGGTCAACACATTGATGCCCTTGTAGTCTACGCCAATGTGGTCCAAAATTTGAACGACTTGGCCCGAAAAGCCGCACTGTGGAAAACCGGGTGTGCCTTTCATGAAAAGGACAACATCATTGGACTTTACTTCGTTTTCGATGAAATCATGAACGGCGGTCATGGCAAATTCCTTTTTAGAACGGGGTCAAGGCCCGATGAAAAATCTTAAGTGTCAGATAGACCTTCGCTTGCCTTGTGACAAGACCAGACAAGGCATGGCTGAGACCTATTTCTGCATGGTTTGGAACCTATGCCAATGAGATTTCGATGGTTGGCTCTGCTTGCATTTAGTATCATTGCTTTGGTTGTTTTTTTGTTCAACCAAAAAGACTTGCCCAAAGCACCGAAAGTTCGGCCGCTTCAGCTCGCGGAACCGTGCGAGCTTATGATGTTTGAGCAGTCGCAATTCATTGTCTGCACAGTCGATCCAAAGCGTCATCGTATCGAACTTGCTCATCTTGATTCATCAAATAAACCTTGGGGCAATCTAAAGCGCTTCGTCGCAGCACAATCGCCGCTCATGGCAATGAATGCTGGCATGTATCATGAAGACCTATCGCCCGTTGGCTTATACATCGAGCGAGGCATCCAGCATCACGCACTCAATTTTGACACAGGACAGGGCAATTTCTTTATGAAACCCAATGGCGTTTTTGGTGTCACGGCTACCGGCCAACCATTCGTACAGTCGAGTGAAGCGTTTGCTGGGTCCAACTCTGAACCAGCCTTTGCCACACAATCTGGTCCAATGCTGGTGGTTGATGGAGTTGTGCATCCAAAGTTCGAACCGGACGGCGCCTCGCGCAACTTTCGAAATGGCGTTGGGATCGATCAACACGACCGCGCGGTGTTTGTTATTTCTCGCGGCGCAGTCAGTTTTGGCAAGTTTGCAAGGCTATTCCGTGATGGCCTCAATTGCCAAAATGCGTTGTATTTTGATGGGGTTGTGTCAGCTTTTGCACAAAGAGATTCAATTGTGCAGGGTGGCTCGTATCCAGCTGGGCCGATCGTGGCAGTGTTCGAAACCGCCACGCAGCCAACTCAATAACCGCGACGCTTGACCTTTGAGCGGGCGCGCGATGTTGCCTTGGCGCTGCGCTGCTTTTTTGCTGGGTTCAGCAGCTTCTCAATTTTGCGCAAAGTTGCGGCAGTGCCGGTCGTTGCCGTAAGGCGGCGTTTGCGGCGGGATACTTTGCGAGTGGCTTTATTGAGAAGGTCTTTGGCCACATCTTCGGCCACGCCTTTGAAAAAATCGCTTAAGCTCATGTCTCACTCCGGTATCGATGTTTGAAGGGCCAATGCATGAAGGACACCGCCCATGTTACCTTTCAGCGCTGCATAAACCAGCTGATGCTGTTGCACGCGGTTTTTGCCTCGGAAACTTTCAGCCACCACTTCGGCAGCATAATGATCGCCGTCGCCCGCC
>JBGTAU010000525.1:0-3298 GCA_041749675.1 Rhizobiaceae bacterium
TCCAAGAACGCCACCGCCACCGCTACGAAGTCAACATCGACTACAAAGAACGCTTAGAAGCCTGCGGCCTCGATTTCGCCGGCATGTCGCCTGATGGAGTCTTGCCAGAGACCGTAGAGTACCCAGATCACCCTTGGTTCATTGGTGTGCAGTATCACCCAGAGCTGAAATCACGGCCATTCGAGCCGCATCCATTGTTTGCGAGCTTTATTGCTGCGGCTGTTGAAAAGGGACGGTTGGTTTAGTTCCTGCGCAAGCATATGGAGTTTTTTCGAATGTTTGCTATGTTGGACCTATGAAACCTGAAGCGATCATCAGCTCACTAAAGTCAATTCAGCCGGCGCTAGAAGCAGAAGGCGTTCGCCATGTGTCCTTCTTCGGTTCACGGGCACGAGGCGATTATCGTCCCGATAGTGATTTGGACATTTTACTGGACGTTGATGCCGACAGCCGGTTCTCGATCTTAGGCCTGATCCGCGTTGAGAGAATTACCAGTGAGGCCATAGGCGTTCCTGCCAATGCTTTCATGCGCCGAAGCTTAGATGTAGGTTTCATGTCTTCGATCAAACCTGATCTCGTCGAGGTTTTTTAATGGTAGATCGAACACTTTTCAGGCTGCGTGATGTTGTTGATGCTATCGACCAAATCGAAAATTTAGTTGAAGATAAATCTTTTTCGCAAGTATTTTCAGATCGTATTCTCCGCGCCGCGTTTGAACGGTTTTTAGAGATACTAAGCGAGGCATCGCGGCATATCCCAAGCGAACTCAAGGAAGAAGCCCCACAGATTCCGTGGATTGATATAGCAGCCATTGGCAATCACCTTAGACACGCTTATCATCGCGTTGATTTTGAAATATTATGGCGCATTTATGAGGATGGCGAACTCAATGAACTCCGCGCCGCTGTTCATATATTTTTGGAAAGAAAGTGATTTCGAGCCGCATTACTTCTGTGCTGCCTTCAAAGCGGCGGCGATTAAAATGAATAGGCACGTTTAGTAACCCTGCATTTTGACAGCTCTCAATACATCGACCCCCGATAATCCGCCTCCAGCCCGTCATCAATCTTCCGCATCTCGCTGTCATCGCTCGGCGCACCAACAGTCTGATCCATCAAAATCTTCATCAGAGACGGCATTGCATTGCGGTCTTGGAAATGCGCAGGGTCCCATAAATGTGAGCGGCGTAAGGCTTTGGCGCAGTGTAGGAAGGCCTCTTGCACTTTGACGATAATCGCCAATGTCGGTGCGCGGCCATTGACTGCCATGCGCTCTAGTAGGGTAGGGTCGATCACAAGGCTAGCCCGTCCGTTGACGCGCAATGTGTCGTCAAAACCGGGAATGATGAACAACAGGCCGACGCTCGGGTTGGCCAAAATATTGACTAAGCTATCCACCCGGTTGTTGCCAGGCCGGTCGGGTATCGCCAGCGTTTCATCATCAAGAATTTGCACAAATCCCGCCGGATCGCCGCGCGGGCTGACGTCCGCCTTGCCATCCAAATTCTGGGTGCCAAGGCACAAAAACGGCGAGCGCTGAATAAAGTCTCGCGCGTGTTTGTCGAGTTTGCTCTGGCTTTTCAGCGCCGCCAAAGTGTGCGTTGCCGGAAATAGTGCCCGCAGTGATTTCTCGTCCGTTACTGCAAATTCGGACCTAATTTCATACGCCGCCATCGCCAGCCGTCCCAAGTATTAACTTCCCAAGCAGTAAAACTCGATTTATTTCGGGAGTCAAATTAAATCAGTCTTGGATTCAATTGGCATTGCATTTGGCTTTTTTGCCTAGCTGCGTTAACGCTCGTTTCCATGGTCCATTTCAAAAACCGTCCATTCAATTTGATTTATGTTCATGCGGCATTGCAAGCAATTGCGATGCATGCGGGGGAAGCTTTTGTTTTTGTTTATTTGCTCAAAGCAGGCATTTCTGCGCCCGTTGTGCTTGTCTGCATTGGCGCAATGTTTGGTAGCCGGTTGCTGTTTCGCAAACTGGTCCTGCCACTGGTAAAACGCGTCGGCTTACGCTCCGCCTTAGTCATCGGCATTGTCATTGAAGCCTCGACTTATATCATTTTGTCACAAGTCTCCGAAGTCGGGCCAGCGCTCTACGCCTATCTTACCCTTTGGGCGTTCAGCAGCAGCCTATATTGGACGACTTATCATGCGTATGTGGCGCTGCTTGGTGATAATGCGTCGCGAGGGTCGCAGGTTAGTCTCATGACATTTATAAGTATAGCGATGGGCATCATTGCGCCCTTGGCGATGGGGCTCTTGCTTGTCTGGTTTTCGCCCTTGATAGCATTTGGAACGGTTGCGATTGTCATGGCCAGTGCGGCGATTCCGATTTTGCTGGCGCCAGCGCTAGATATTTCACCCGACGCGATCGTACCTCAACAAACTGCACGGCACGCTGTCATATTGATGTTTTCAGACGGCATTCGCAGCGGTAGCTTTCATTTTACGTGGTTGATTGCGCTGTTCATCACGCTCGGTTCTAATTTTGTTGCGTTTGGCGGCGCTATCGCATTCGCTGGCATGGTCGGCGCTATTGCCGCATTATTTTTAGGAAGATCCATTGATCTTGGAAATGGGATGTCAGCGGCCCAAATAGGGTTTGTTGCACTGATTATCGCTGTATTTGCCAAATCGCTTGGATATCAAGCGCCCTGGTCCGCAATTGCTGCTAGCGCCGTTGCTGCTGTCGCGACACCACTGTATGAAACTGTCTTCACTGCCCGGATGTATACTCTCGCCCGACAATCACCGTGTCCGCTGCGCTATCATATCATTGCAGAGGGCGGCTGGGATTTGGGTACCGCAATCAGCTGCTTCGCTGCGGCATCAATACTTGCACTTGATTTTGGCTACCATTTGCCATTGGCACTGGCTCTTGTTGGTTGTGCAATCGGATATTCAGCAATCGCACGCACTTATATTTCTGCGTCTTAATGAACGCGCCCAATATTGGCCTGCACCAATGCTGCCATCCTTAGATCACGCTCACGCGCCGTATCTTCGCCCAAAATCACGGCAATAAGCAGTTTTCCGTTGCGCGTCACGGACGTCACCAGATTAAAGCCCGATGCTTTCGTGTAGCCAGTTTTTATGCCGTCCGCGCCGCTGACCATGTCCAAAACTTTATTATGTCCCGTCACAGTGCGACCGGATACATTCATTTGACGCAGCGAAAAATAGCCAAAATGATGCGGGAATTTTTGGCGCAGTGCCAAACCGAGCCGCGCCATATCAGTCGCCGTCGTCACTTGTCTGTCATCGTGCAGGCCCGAGGCATTGCGAAATGT
>JBGTAU010000526.1:0-7261 GCA_041749675.1 Rhizobiaceae bacterium
GACAAGCGAAGCGCAGATCCGGAATCCATTCCGCTGGCGCTGGTGACACTGACAAGTGTAGGATGGGATGAACTATTCTGCAACGTGCGTCAGGGCTAGTTCTTCACTGGATTTGGCTCACAATCGTCAACGGAATGGATTCCGGATCAGCGCTACGCTTGTCCGGAATGACGAAGGGTTGGAGGGTATTCGCCAATCACCAACCCTTGATTTTGCCACCAACATCCCCCACGCGCGTCGTCATTCCGGACAAGCGCAGCGCAGATCCGGAATCCATTCCGCTGGCGGTGGTGAGATTAATTTACTTGGAAACTCACCTCAACCCAGCCGCAAACCTTTGCACCCGCTTACATGCCTCTTCCAGCACCTTGTCGCTCGTCGCGTAAGATATCCGGAAGTTCGGCCCTTGTCCGAATGCCCCGCCATGCACAGCCGCGACGCCTTCTTGCTCGAGTAGCGCGATCACGAAATCTTCGTCGTTGGTGATCACCTTGCCGCTCTCGGTCTTCTTGCCGATCAAACCAGCGACAGACGGATAGACATAAAACGCGCCTTCGGGCTTGGGGCAGACAAGGCCGGTGGCTTGGTTGAGCATAGAGACGACGAGGTCGCGGCGGGCTTCGAACGCGGCGCGGAATTTTGGGATGCAGTCTTGGGGGCCGTTGAGGGCTTCGACGGCGGCCCACTGCGAGATGGTGGACGCGCCGGAGGTTTGTTGGCCTTGGACCATGTCCATCGCCTTGATGAGATGCTCAGGGCCAGCGGCATAGCCGATGCGCCAGCCGGTCATGGCGTAGGCTTTGGAGACGCCGTTCATGGTGAGCGTGCGGTCATACAGCGATGGCTCGACCTGCGCGGGCGTGACAAACGTGAAGTCGCCGTAGACCAGATGCTCATACATATCGTCGGTGAGAATCCAGACATGCGGATGCTTGACGAGCACATCAGTGAGCGCCTTCATTTCAGCATGAGTATAGGCGGCGCCTGATGGATTGGACGGGGAATTGAGGATGACCCACTTGGTCTTCGGCGTAATGGCGCGATCGAGGTCTTGCGCCTGCAGCTTGAAATTGTTTTCAAGCGTGGTGGCCACGAACACCGGCGTGCCATAGTTGAGCGCCACCATTTCTGGATAGCTGACCCAATAAGGCGCGGGGATGACGACTTCATCGCCAGGGTTGAGCGTGGCGAGCAGCGCATTGTACAAAACCTGCTTGCCGCCGGTGCCGACGATGGTTTGGCTCGCCTTGTAGTCGAGGCCATTTTCGCGCTTGAATTTTGCAGCGATGGCTTCGCGCAATTGCGGAATGCCGGAGACCGGCGGATATTTGGTCTCGCCGCGGCGGATGGCTGATATGGCAGCTTCTTTGATATTGTCTGGCGTGTCGAAATCCGGCTCGCCGACCGACAGCGAGATGATGTCTTTGCCGGCGGCTTTCAGATCGCGCGCTTTTTGCGTGATGACGATGGTGGCGGAAGGCTTTACGCGGGACAGGACATCAGCAAGAAAGGCCATGAGGGGAGGCTCCGATAGGAAAAGGGGCGGTGAATTTTCGAGGGTGATATGAGCCAGCACAGCGAAATTCGCAAGGCAAAATTCGGCAATTGCCTGTCAAATTCAACATGCTTAACGCTTTCTTGAAATGATCTGTGCAATTTTAGTCGCTTCAACCGGATCACATGCTATGAGCGAGCCCACTATATCCCGCAGCCTTCCGCAAAAAGACGGCACGCACGGCTGGCTGTTTGGCCCATGGCAATTGCGCAGCGCGTTTCAGCCGATTTTTTCGCTGAAAAGCGGCAAGGCAGAAATCGCCGGTTACGAAGGGCTGATCCGGCCGTTTTTAGCGGAACGCGCGGTGACGCCCGGGGGGTTTTTCTCCAACATCGAAAACCGCGACCGGATGCGCGTGGAGACCATCACCCGCGATCTGCATTTGGCGAACTGCGTTCATCTGCCAGTCAAAGACGCGATGATGTTTGTGAACATTGATCCATCGGCGTTCAATAATCTTTTGGACATCAGCCAAGCGCTATCCAGCATTCGCAGGCTGTGGGCCAAGACGGGCAGGCCCGCTAACCGGCTGGTGTGCGAAATCATCGAAAAGAAGGTGAAGAGCCCAGCGCTCCTGTTTCAACTGACCGACGCAATCCGTGCCAATGGGTTTAAGCTGGCGGTAGATGACTATGGCGCGGAGCATTCGGATGCCGAGCGACTGGCGCGGCTGAGGCCGAATATTGTGAAGTTTGACGGGCGCTGGATCGCGCGGCTGATGAGCACCAAGCCGGGCTACGGCCAGATCAAAGCGATGGCGGCGCAGATGCATGATCGCAACATCGAGACGGTGTTTGAAGGCATTGAAACGCTGGAACAACTGGAACTGAGCGAACTCAGCAACGCGACATATGTGCAAGGCTTTGTGCTGGCGCGGCCCGAAATTGCGCCGACAACCTTTGCGCGGTTTGTCAAACCGGCGATGCCCAAGACGGTGGATGGCGCACGCGAGGCGCTGCGCGATATAGCCAATGGCAGCGAGATTGAATTCCGCCCGCTGCCTGTGACCCGCGTGGCGTAATTGTTCACAGCAATCAATAGGCGAGTTCACGACAATTGATTTGAATGGCGCGCGCGTTTGAGCAATCTGGCCACAACACAAGGAGCCATCATGCTGACACTCTATTCGATGCCAAGTTCGGGCAACTCATACAAAGTGCGGCTGCTGTTCGCTAAGCTGGGTATTCCGTTCAAACATATCGCGGCGGAATATGGCTCAGGCGTGACCACAAGCGAAGCGTTTCGCGCATTAAACCCGAATGGCAAAGTGCCATTGGTGGTGCTGGAAGATGGGCGAACACTGGCCGAATCCGATGCGATCCTGACCTATTTCGGCGAGGGCACGCGCTTCGTGCCGCAAGACAAGTACGCACGCGCCAAAATGTTTGAATGGATGTTTTTCGAGCAGAATTATCACGAAGGCACGATTGCCGTGCGCGCGGCGATTTTGAACTATACCCACCGCGCCCATCAGAATACGCCGGAACAATTGCAGAGCCTGCTGGAAAGCGGCAACCGCGTGCTGGGCGTGATGGAAGCGCAGCTTGGCAAAACGCCGTTTATCGCAGGCGATGACTTCACGCTCGCCGACATAGCGCTCTATGCCTACACGCACTCAGCGGAAACCCGCGGCGGCTTTGACCTGTCGATCTTCCCCAACATCAAGGCTTGGCTCGTGCGTTGCGCGGCGGATGAAGGCCATGTGCCGATTGAATGGGGCACAAACTAAAAAGCGGAACCTGCGCCCCGCTTTTTCAATTCACGCCTGAAAACAGCTTAGATGGCTTTAAGCTGGTCTGCGGATGATTTTCCGGTTTTGCGATCTTGCGTCAGCTCATAGGCTATCTTCTGCCCATCATTGAGCTGGCCCATGCCTGAGCGTTCAACAGCAGTGATATGCACGAAAATGTCCGGTCCGCCGGCATCCGGTTGAATGAAACCATAGCCTTTTTGGCCGTTAAACCACTTGACAGTACCTGTCGCCATTGTGGGTAAATCCTCATATTAGATGACATTTGCCGCAGACATTTGCGTGAACGGCGGTTTATTCGAAGGTTCCGGATCAAACGTCAGCAGGCAAGGATAACCAAGGCAGCAGAGCGTATCGTCGTTCATTTCGATGGGTCATCTTATGCACGAAATGCGTTGTGTGCAAGAAAGGGATTTCCCTCAAAAAATACTAGGTTTCAAGACTACAAAACAAGCTTGCGCAATAGGTGGGTTAGTGAAACGATACCGTATGGAAGGGCCACAAGTCACTCCATGCGACGGCCAAAAGTGCCGGCCGCCGCCTCAGAAATTTGCTTTGTCGCATCGTTGTTGCGAAAAACCGAATTCACTTTTCGCACGATGCCTCAACCATGCGGTTAAGGAGGACACATCATGGGAAAACGCGCAGGATTGAGATCTACGGGTCCGAAATGCATCGCCATTGTCGGACCCTTTGCAAGTGGCAAGACCAGCCTTTTTGAAGCGCTACTGGCGCGAACGGGCGCAATATCCAAACAAGCCATAATCGGCAGCGGGCAAACCGTGGGCGACCATTCACCGGAAGCCAAAGCGCACAAAATGAGCGTGGAAGCCACCATCGCCACGACGAACTTCATGGGCGAAAGCCTGACCTTGGTGGATTGCCCGGGCTCTGTTGAATTTGCCTATGAGGCCGACCCCGTGTTGGCAGCGGTGGACCTTGCCATCGTTGTTGCCGAGGCCGACGACAAGAAATTGCCCGCGCTGCAGCTTTGCCTGCGCAAACTCGAAGATCTGGGCCTACCGCACATTTTGTTTCTCAACAAAATTGACAAGGCAACTGGCAGCGTTCGACAAACATTGAAGCTGCTGCAAGGGGCCAGCAAAACACCTTTTCTATTACGGCAAATTCCGATTTGGAAAGGCGGCATCGCAACCGGTTACATCGACTTGGCATTGGAGCGCGCGTTTGTTTATCGCGAATATGCGCCATCCGAAATGATCCCGCTCACAGGCGATGAAATGGCCCGCGAAGTCGAGGCACGGTACTCGATGCTGGAAATGCTGGCGGATCACGATGACGCATTGATGGAGCAATTGCTCAATGATTTGCCGGCGCCGCGCGATGCAGTGTTTGATGATCTGGCGGCCGATTTGCGCGAAGGGCTGGTCATGCCGGTGTTCATAGGATCGGCAGAACGCGGCAATGGCTTGATGCGGCTTCTCAAAGCAATCCGCCACGAAGCGCCAGATTTCGAACAGACGGCAAAGCGGCTGGGTCTTAGCGGCGCTAGCGCGCAGGCGCAAATTATGAAAACAATTTACACGTCCCATGCGGGCAAACTTTCGGTCGCCCGTATTTTTGGTGGTGCAATTTCAGACAATGGAGATCTGGTTCTGCCCGACGGAAATTCCGCCCGCATTTCTGCCATTCATACACTGTTGGGCATGAGCCAAAAGAAGATCGGCCAAGCGCCAATCGGCGAAACAGTCGCACTGGGCAAACTTGAACAGGCGCGCACTGGCGACACATTAGCAAGCGGTAAAACGGCCGCCAAACAATTGAATGTTGCAACCCCGCCAGCACCTGTGATGTCCACATCAGTATTGCCCAAAGAGCGCAAAGACGAAGTGAAATTGTCAGCAGCGCTGCAACGACTGGCAGAAGAAGATCCATCGCTGCATATTGAACACGCTAAAGATACTGCTGAGACAATATTGGGCGGTCACGGCGAAATGCATCTGCGGGTCGTGTTGGAACGCCTGTCTGGTCGCTACAATGTGCCCGTCGATACACATGTGCCGCAAGTGGCTTGGCGCGAGACCATACAAAAAACTACAACGCTGCGCGCGCGGCATAAGAAGCAGTCCGGTGGGCATGGTCAATTTGGCGACGTGCAACTCGATATCAAGCCATTGCCGCGTGGGGCCGGATTTGAATTTACCGACACGATCACCGGCGGCGTGGTGCCGAAAAACTACATCCCATCCGTGGAAGAAGGCGTACGCGACTACTTGAAAACAGGACCGCTCGGGTTTCCACTCGAGGACATAGCCGTCAATCTATCGGACGGTTCGTTTCACAATGTGGATTCCTCGGATATGGCATTTCAGCTCGCAGCCAAGCAATGTATGCGCGAGGCCCTGCCCGCTTGTGGCTCAGTGCTATTGGAGCCGATCATGAAAGTCGCGGTAACAACACCGGACAGCGGTATGGCAGCCGCCACCGGCATTGTGACGCAACATCGTGGTCAGATTCTTGGGTTTGAGCCGCGCGGCGGATGGGAAGACTGGAGCGTGATTGAAGCACTGATGCCAGAATCAGAACTGCGCGGCTTGATCGTTGAATTGCGCTCCGCCACTTCGGGGGTGGCGTCCTATGTCGCCAGCTTTGACCATATGGCCGAACTGACGGGCCGCCTGGCGGATGAGGTGATCAAAACCTATGGCAAGCGAAGTGCGCCGAGCTAGGTGCTTTGGCTCATCAACGGAGTCACTTGCCGGCGCCAATCGCGCGGGGTTTTGCCCGTGACCCGCACAAACTCGCGATTAAAGTTTGATTTGGTTTGAAAGCCGCTGGCGTAGATGGCTTCAGTGATGGAAATATCCGTTTCTTGCAGCATGCGGCACGCCTCGTGTATGCGGATATCGTTGATATATTGCGATACATTGCGCCCATGAACGCGGTTGATCGCGCCGGACACGCTGCGCATCGGCAAGGCGGCGCGGCGCGCGAGCCTCGACAAGGTCAATCCGGGGTCTTTGGCTAAATCTGTTTCCAACAACAAAGCACGAATAGTTTCGACAACTTTGTAATCTTCCTCTTCTGGCTGCGCTGGTGCGTCCGTTTCGGCATCGAGCGCTTCAGTCGGCAGCGCATTGCTACCGAGCGCGACACTGGCCCCAAGCGCCAGCAGCCAAATGAGATTGCCAGCACCAATCAGCTGCGCTGCATGGGCTCCCTCGCCGTGCATGAAATCAAGAAACACAAGCACATCGACAAGCGCGGAACTGAGGAGCGAGAAGGCCACCAGCCATACTGCGCGGCGCATGTTGATAACGCCTTCAAATGGGATTTTGCCAAGGCCAGTTTCACCTGCCAGCGCAAGCCGCAAAAAGCCAATGCCGTAAACCACAAAGGTCAGCACCAGAAGCACATCAACAGCATCTGGCATCATGAATAGGGCGATGACGGCCAAGGCAAACGGCAAGGCATGAATGGGATTCAACTGGCGAAGTGACACGGTACCAGACACGGATGCCTGAAACGCAAGCCACACCATGCTGGGCATAGCAGCGGCAAGAAGTATCTGCGGGGTTCTAAATTGCGCGATGGCGAAATCCCATCGGAGGCTAACAAACAAAGTCTGCACTGCAGCCAAAATTGCAATGATCAAAAACGGCGTGGCAGCGGCAGTATCACTGCGCTTTCGCCACAGGTTCACCGCCAGCAGGCAGAGCGTGACAAACAAAATGAGCGCAATAGAAATCTTCGGCATGATGAAACCATATGTATCAGATCGCGATTGGATACGTCCTCAATCACGATCAAGGACGATTTTGCCAGTCTTACAGCGCATTCCTTAGGACGCAACCAAAGAAGGAGTAGCAATCATGACAATTAAACACATCATCTCAGGCGGTATGCTCGCCCTAACATTGGCCACTTCACCAACCTTGGCAGAAACACAAGACGTGGGTGTGATGAACTTCACTTACGACGCCGCGCACCGAGAA
>JBGTAU010000527.1:0-3909 GCA_041749675.1 Rhizobiaceae bacterium
AGGCGGGAAGTTGGCGTTTCCTGAGATTCCGAGGTTTTAGGGTGGATATGATTCTGGATTTCAGCGTGAGGCGCCCCCCTCTGTCACTTCGTGACATCTCCCCCACAGGTGGGGAGATCGATAATCGCATAGATTACATGATTGGTAGCGAACGGTGGTGTGCCGATCTCCCCCCTTGTGGGGGAGATGTCCGACAGGACAGAGGGGGGCGCTCAAGCGCCAAGGCCCCCAGATGAAACCAACAACAACCGATGAAATAGTCTCAGCCATCCAATCTGCGCTCGAAGCTCGAACGCCGCTCTCGATTCTTGGCCACGGCTCCAAAAGTGCCATCAGCAATGCAACCAATGCCAACACCCTCGATCTCTCCAAACTCACCGGTATCAATTTCTACGAACCGGAAGAACTGGTCCTTTCCGCAAAAGCCGGAACACCGCTGGCAGACATCGAAAAATTGCTTGCCAAAAACGGACAGCAGTTCGCCTTTGAACCGATGGATTACGGCTTCTTGCTCGGTGGAAAATCCAACAAAGGCACTATTGGTGGCATGCTGGCCACCAACACATCAGGCCCAAGACGCCTTAAATCAGGCGCGGCGCGGGATCATATTTTGGGCGTAGAGGCTGTTTCCGGACGCGGAGAAATGTTCAAATCTGGCGGGCGCGTGATGAAGAACGTCACGGGTTATGATCTCTCCAAGGGACTTGCCGGTTCGTGGGGAACGCTGGCCGTGATTACGGATGTGACGTTCAAAGTTTTGCCAGCAGCCGAAACGGAAGTGACATTGCTGTTGCGCGGATTGGTTGACGCGCACGCGGCCATTGCGATGGCGGCGAGTTTGGGATCCAGCGCTGAAGTCTCGTCCGCCGCGCATCTGCCTTATACTGTTGCAAGCAGTGTTTTAAGCGGCGCACTCAAGGGCGAACCGGCGACGGTTCTGCGCATCGAGGGCTTTCCAGAATCCGTGAGTTATCGGGTGGAGCAGCTGGCCAAACTTTTGAAAATTTCGTCAGACATTCTGCCCGAAAAGCAATCGCGCATGCTTTGGCGCGAAATTCGAGACGTTATGCCATTTGCCGACGGCAGCGAAAAGCCGGTCTGGCGCGTGTCACTTGCCCCGATGTCAGGTAACGCATTTGTGGCGGCGCTTCGGCTGCATACCGGTGTTGATGCCTTCTATGATTGGCAAGGCGGGCTGGTCTGGCTACGCATGGAAGCCGATTCAGAGGCAGCGCTTGTCCGCACATTAATCAGCGAACACGGCGGCGGACATGCAACGCTTATTCGCGCCACTGCAGATCAACGTAAGTCAAACGCGACATTTCAGCCGCAAGCTCCTGCGCTGGCGGCGTTGATGCAGCGCATCAAAGAACAATTTGATCCGCATGGTATTCTGAATGCTGGAAGGATGGGCTAATGCAAACCAACTTCACACCCGCCCAGCTCGCCAACCCCAAAATCGCCGAAGCTGAGTCCATTTTGCGCAAATGTGTGCATTGCGGATTTTGCACCGCGACGTGTCCGACCTATGTGACGCTCGGCAATGAGCTGGACAGCCCGCGCGGGCGGATTTATTTGATCAAGGACATGCTGGAAAATGGCCGTGCTGCAGATAAAGAGCTCGTCACCCACGTGGATCGCTGCCTGTCTTGTTTGGCGTGCACCACGACTTGCCCGTCTGGCGTCGACTATATGCACCTCATTGATCATGCCCGTGCCCACATCGAAAACACCTATAAGCGCCCGCTGATCGACCGAATGATCCGGCAAACACTGGCGTTTGTGCTGCCCTATCCGGCGCGGTTTCGCACCGCTCTGAAGCTAGCAAACCTCGGCCGCCCGTTTGCGCCTTGGCTTGAGAAAGTGAGCGCTTTCAAACCGCTCGCCGCGATGCTGCGATTAGCACCGACATCATTACCGACTGCGGACTATGCTGGGCCAATTGAGATTCCAACCCGCAAAGGTCGCGTTGCAATTCTCGCCGGCTGTGCGCAATCCGTACTCGATCCCGGCATCAATGCCACCACCGAACGCTTGTTGTCGCGGTTTGGGATTGAAGTCGTAACGCCAAAGGGTGAGGGATGCTGCGGCGCACTGGTTCACCACATGGGCAAAGAAAGCGCAGCGCATATGTTTGCCAAAGCTAACATAGATGCTTGGATGCAGGAGATGGAAAGTGGGAGGCTGGACGCAATCATAATCACCACATCCGGCTGTGGCACGACTGTTAAAGACTATGGCCACATGCTCAAAGACGATCCCGCCTATGCCGTCAAAGCGGCCAAGGTATCCAGTCTCGCCAAAGACATCACCGAATATCTTTCGACGCTGGACTTGCCAGCGCCGCGATTCCGAGCAGGCGTAACCGTTGCCTATCATTCGGCCTGTTCGTTGCAACACGGCCAAAAAGTGACAAAGGAGCCAAAGGAATTGCTGAAAAACGCTGGTTTCGTGGTAAAAGAACCAGCGGAGAGTCATCTCTGCTGCGGGTCGGCCGGCACCTACAACATCATGCAGTCTGAAATTTCCACAAAACTGCGCGACCGCAAAGTGAAAAACATCGAGCGCACGGGTGCGGTCCTCATCGCCGCCGGAAATATTGGCTGCATCACGCAAATCGCTTCTGCGTCGAAATTGCCGGTACTGCATACAGTAGAACTGTTAGAATGGGCTTACAGTGGCATCATGCCGGAGAAACTCAAATAAAAAAAGCGGCGCTGTGTCCCGCAGCGCCGCCTCTTTTGCGGTGAGGCTCATTCGTTTTGATTTTTCGCCCCACACCCCTCAACAGAAATTTTACCGCACAATGACCTGTGTGCCGACGCCAACGCGCTCATAAAGATCTGTCACGTCTTCGTTGCGCATACGAATGCAGCCGGACGATACGTTTTTGCCGATGGTCCACGGCTGATTAGTGCCGTGAATGCGGTACAGAGAATTGCCCAAGTACATGGCGCGTGCGCCGAGTGGATTTTCCGGACCGCCCGCCATATGGACAGGCAGAATGCGGCCTTCCTTGCGGCGCACGCGTTCGATCATTTCAGCAGGAGGACGCCAATCTGGCCATTCGGCTTTACGTGAGATTTTGTGTCTACCGGCCCATTCAAATCCAGGTTTGCCCACGCCAACACCATAGCGCCGCGCTTGCCCATTGCCCTCGACTAAATAAAGAAACCGCTGCCCAGTTTCGATCACAATTGTTCCGGCTTTCTCGTTGCCAGCATAGGAAACTTGCTGCGGCAACCATTTGCCGTCAACCTCAATCATTTCTGCGGGCGAAATGCGCTGCGGCGCATTTAAGGCCACTTGCTGGTCCAGAGGCTCAGGCAATGTGCGCGCTTGCGGCTCAACTGCAATAATGCCAAAATTCTGTTGCGATTGATAGCGTTGAACCCTTTGGCGCGAAACACTTGTGCCAAGGACAGTGACGCCAGAAACCCCAGTGGGAACACCTGATTGCTTCAGTCGTCCCGGGCCTTGGCGCAATTGCAGCACCCAAGGGGCTGACAAATCAGGTGAGATGACCACACTTGGCCGCTGCGCATAGCGATCCTTGGCCATCAATGGGCTGGTCAGCAAAGACAGAGCAGCCATACTCAACATTACAGTTTTGACAGATTTCAACATCAAGCGTACCTCTAACTCATCGCCGGACGCAAAAACGGGTGGAAAATGCACCGCTCTTGTCGCCTAATGTCAGCAGTGTCCGGCAAATTGCGCGATAAAGTGTGAATCAAAATTCATAAAATGCGATTCTTGGCGTAAACCATTTGGTGTGGTTACTGTCCGGTTTACGGGTTTGATTAATGAAATATGAAAGACTGATATGACGTTGGAAAAAGGACTGATTGAGGGCGCACATGGCAAAATTCGCTGCTGGTGGCCGGGCGAATTGCCGGAATACGTGCG
>JBGTAU010000528.1:0-1707 GCA_041749675.1 Rhizobiaceae bacterium
GGCCGTGGCAATCCCAACCCGGCACGTAGTTGGCATCGTAGCCGCGCATTTGGAATGAGCGGGTGATGACATCTTTCAAGATTTTGTTCAGCGCATGGCCGATGTGCAAATTGCCGTTGGCGTAGGGAGGGCCGTCGTGAAGCACATATTTAGGCTTGCCAGCAGCGCTTTCGCGCAGGCGTTTGTAGAGGTCCATCTCTTGCCATTTGGCAATGATTTTCGGCTCTGCTTCCGGCAGGCCCGCACGCATGGGGAAATCAGTCTGCGGCAAATTGAGCGTGGTCGAATAGTCGATCTTATCGGTCATAAAACTGGTCCGGATTGGCCGGCGCGCAACGCGCGGCGAAATGATGTGCTGTTGTTTATGAAATTCGGGAACAAATACAAGGCTTGCATCAAACAAGCTCGATTATGCGCTCCCTGCCCCGGCCTTGCGCTATCAGCGGCAAGCCGGGCGGCTAATTCGTATGGTGTAACGCATGGCGATCAAAAACATGATTGTGCCATAGCGGAAAACTTGACGCTGCAAAAGGCCTGCCCGCGTTACCAAACCGCCTTTTCCATCCGTTCAAACAATAAGCGGCGCATGAGGCGGGTGGTGAGGCTTGGAAAACAGGTGCCAAATGCTACCGCAATTTTCGGCCCGATGCCGGGGATGGCGTATCGCTTGCCACGAATTGCGGCGCTGACAATGATCCGGGCGGCGGTTTCGGGGGCCATGCGGCGGCTGCGGTCTCGTGGATTTGGCGCGTGGCGGGCGGCGTGTTCCGTATCAAGCGGGCCGGGGCAGGCAATCGTCGTGCTTATGCCTGCCTTGCGCAGGCTTTTGGCGTAGACGGCAATTGCATCCTTGCACGCGCCGTAACTGGCTGCGCCGGGATAGCCGGTGAAAAGGCTCAACGACGCGACAAAGCAAACCGTGCCAGACAGCGCGTTGGCTGCTAACAATGTGCGGGTGATTTCCAATGGGGCTTCGACATTGATGGCCAAAAGCTTGAGATGCGCTTCGATAGGAACCGCTTCAAACTGTCCGGTGGCATTGATGCCTGCATTGTGGAAGACAAGATCAAACGGTCCTTGGGTGGCAAGCAAATCGGAAGCGGTTCGCACTGCGGCGCGATCTGAAAGATCGCACAGTATTGTGCTCCATGTAGCGCGCTCACTTGTGGCGCGGTCGAGACCGACTACTTCAAACCAGCGCGACACCAGATCGCTGGCAATTGCGCGGCCTAATCCGGCGGATGATCCGGTGACCAGCGCGCGCGTCATGGGCTTACGCGCGATGTGATGGCGTAGGCTATGCGTGATGCGAATGTGAGATCATGCCGCCAGCCGTTTCGCTTTGCAGCAGCCAATATCATGCCAGCCGTTTCATCCGGCCTTGCAAACAAGAAGGCTGATTTCGTCACATCCAAACCAGCCTTGTCGTGCATGGCTGTGCGGGTGGGTCCAGGGTGGATGGCACGCACGCTTGCCCTGCCCTGCCACTCGCTGTTTAGAGCGCGTGCGAAGCCATCCAAACCGGCTTTCGTTGCGGCGTAGGATGCGAGATTGACAGAGCCTTTGCGGGCCGTTGAACCCACCAGCACCAGCGTGCCTTTCTTCGCCAATATCAATGGCGCCAGCACATGTGCTATGGCGATTGTGCCAGCCAAATTGATGGTGAGCGTCGCGGAGAGTTCCGTTTCGCTTTCGGTCGCGGGCGCG
>JBGTAU010000529.1:0-3894 GCA_041749675.1 Rhizobiaceae bacterium
AGGGATTGGGAGGCCCGTGGCTTGGCGATGGGCACCGCAAGTCATGGCATCGGAACTGCGCGTGCTCTTCAAGTCAATGAGGTGGCAGGTGCATTTTCAGGGCTTGCGATGGGTCTCAATGCGTTGGCAACGGCGATCTGGCTACCGCTCGTTTGGAAATTGATTGTGAGTTAAGCAAGCACTCGGTGGATTGAAGCGCGATGTTTGCAGCAGCGACAAGCGCATAGTCAAACATCCGCATGAAAGTAATCAATATGATTCTTAACACCGATCAGGTCTGGCATTACGCATCAACAACCACTAAATAGCGGCAAAGTGGGTTGAATTAGCGAGCAAAGCTTTGAACGCGTTGCCGCGCACGAAGATTGACGGTGGGTTGTATGAAGGCGGACTTTTACGAAACTCTTGGCGTGGCGAAATCCGCTGACGAAAAAGATATGAAGTCGGCATTTCGTAAACTCGCGATGCAGTTTCATCCCGATAAAAATCCGGGCAATGCAGCCGCTGAGGCCAAGTTCAAAGAAATCAACGAAGCTTACGAGACCTTGCGTGACCCACAAAAACGCGCCGCTTACGACCGGTTCGGCCATGCCGCATTTGAAAATGGCGGCGGAGGCGGTGGGTTTGGCGGCGGGGCAGGCGGTGGCTTTGCTGATATTTTTGAGGATATATTTGGCGACATGATGGGCGGCGGACGCAACCGCCGCTCCAGCAACGGACGCGAACGCGGCGCAGACCTGCGATTTAACATGGAAATCTCACTTGAAGAGGCTTATACGGGCAAGACCGCCCAAATTCGCGTTCCTTCTTCAATTTCTTGCGATGTGTGTTCCGGAATCGGCGCGAAACCCGGCACGCAGCCAACACAATGCGGCACGTGTGGCGGCGCAGGGCGCGTGCGCGCCAGCCAAGGTTTCTTCTCCGTGGAGCGCGCTTGCCCGACTTGTAATGGCCGCGGCACGATCATTAAAGATCCGTGCGGCAAGTGCTCCGGCCAAGGCCGCGTTAATCAAGAGCGCAGCCTAGAAGTCAACATACCTGCCGGCATTGAAGATGGCACGCGCATTCGCCTCACTGCTGAAGGCGAAGCCGGATCACGCGGCGGTCCGGCGGGCGATCTATACATTTTTATCTCTATCAAACCGCATGAGTTTTTCCAGCGCGATGGTGCTGACCTTTACTGCAAAGTGCCTGTTTCCATGACGACCGCCGCGCTCGGTGGTCAGTTTGAGGTCGCAACCTTGGACGGCACACAAACGCGCGTGAAAGTTCCAGAAGGCACCGCTTATGGCAAACAGTTCCGCCTTAAGGGTAAAGGCATGCCAGTCTTGCGCCAAACCGCAATGGGTGATCTGTACATTCAAATAGACATTGAAACACCGCAAAATCTCAGCGCCCGTCAACGCGAATTGCTCGAAGAATTTGACAGCCTATCTTCAAAAGAAAACAGCCCGCAATCCAGCGGCTTTTTCTCACGTATGAAAGAGTTCTTCGATGGCTTGAGCTAAGCTGTGGCGGTATTGCGTTTTTATAAATCAAAAGACGCGAACGCTGACAGTTATTAAGCCGTTTTGGCACAGATTTGTCTTGCTATCCTCAACTGTTATATTAGTACTTCCAATATGGTGCTAAATCTACAAGACGCTCGCCTCGATCGCCGCTTATCATTGCGGGACCAAATCTATGGCATCGTCCGCGCGATGATCCTAACAGGCGCAATTCAACCGGGCGAGACCATTGACGAAAAGGCCATTGCTGCAAAATTAATGGTGTCGCGCACTCCGGTGCGTGAGGCAGTCAAAAAGTTGAGCGACGAACACCTAGTCGAAGTTGTTGCCCAGTCTGCAACCCGTGCAGCGCGGATGAATCGTCACGAAATAGAACAGTCTTACCTCATTCGCCGTGCGCTTGAAATCGAAAGTGCCACGCAAGCCGCTGGACGCATGACGCAAGATCACCATGAACGGTTGTCGGATATTCTCCACGCCCACGAACGCGCGATAGAACGCCGCCAATTTGTCGAGGCGATAAAGGCCGATGATGCATTCCACGAGCAGATTGCCATGATAAGCGATCTGCCGCTTCTATGGAAAACCATCGAAATTTCCAAAGCACAAATAGACCGCTGCCGCTATATAATGGTTCCGCGCACCGGACAAGCAGTGCTAACACTGCAGCAGCATCGCGAAATTGTGCAAGCCATTGCCAGCGGCGATCCTAAACTCGCCGGGCAAGCAATGTACGTGCATCTCGAATCCGCCTATAAAAGTGCAATCACATTTTTAGATGAAACGAATGAGATCAATCATGAGCGTTAGCCTGATGCTTGTGTGGTCGCAAAAGATGAGGATTTGGCAATGACAACGAATTCTGGCGACGGCACGATCCGCCTTCACGAAAATGACAATGTCATTGTTTTAATGAAAGCATTTCCTGCGGGTGCAACACCCGCCGGCGCTGGCAAGCCCTTGGCGCGCAACACACCGTCCGGTCACAAAATTGCGACCAGCGATATTGCGCAGGGCGAGGCTGTTATCAAATTTGGTCAGATCATTGGCTATGCTTCTGAAGTGATTGCGCTTGGCGAGCATATCCACACACACAATTGCTCTATGGGTGCGCATGATCAGAATTACAAAATCGGCGAAGACTATGTGCCAGTCAACTATTTCCCAGAAAGCCAGCGCCCGACCTTTATGGGTTATCGCCGCGCTGATGGTGGAGCCGGTACGCGCAACTACATTGCGCTCTGCGCAACGGTCAATTGCTCTGCCACCGTCATTCGCCACATCGCCGATCACTACAATCGCTCTGGCATCCTGGAAAATTATCCAAATATCGACGGCGTCATTGCACTTGCCCATGGCAGCGGGTGCGGCATGGCCTCGTCCGGTCCGGGCTACGAGGCCTTGCAACGCGTACTTTGGGGCCATGCCACGCACCCCAATGTTGGCGCGGCGGTGTTCGTCGGTCTTGGCTGCGAGGTGATGCAAATTGGCCGGATGAAAGCCATGTTTGGCACCACCGGCCAAGAGCGCTTTCATGGTTTCACCATTCAAGAAACCGGCGGCACACGAAAAACCATCGCCGCCGGTATTGAGGCGATCACAGCTTTGCTGCCAACGGTTAATGACGTTAAACGTGTGCCGATCTCGATCAGCGAACTCACGCTTGGCCTGCAATGCGGTGGTTCAGATGGTTTTTCGGGCATCACGGCTAACCCCGCGCTCGGCGCAATGACTGATCTATTGGTGCGCCACGGAGGCACGGCGCTGCTTTCGGAAACGCCTGAAATCTATGGTGCAGAACAGTTGCTGGTGCGCCGCGCTGCGTCCACAGAAGTCGGCGAAAAGTTGATCGAGCGCATTCGCTGGTGGGAAAACTACACAGCCATCAACGGTGGCTCGATGGACAATAACCCATCGCCCGGCAACAAGGCAGGCGGCCTGACGACCATCTTGGAAAAGTCACTCGGTGCTGCTGCGAAAGGCGGCACGCTCGCCTTGGCAGACGTGTTGCTCTACGGCGAAAAGGTCAAGCATCGCGGCTTCGTATTTATGGATTCACCGGGATACGATCCGGTCTCCGCCACCGGTCAAATCGCATCGGGTTCGCAGCTCGTGGTCTTCACCACCGGACGCGGCTCAGCATTCGGCTCAAAGCCTGCACCCACCATCAAATTGGCCACCAACACCGCCATGTATAATGTTCTCGATGAAGACATGGACATCAACTGCGGCGACATCATCGATCAAGGCATATCCATCCGCGATAAGGGCCAACGAATACTTGAGGAAGTTATCGCTGTAGCGTCTGGTAAAAAGAGCAAGAGCGAAGCACTCGGCCTTGGCGACAATGAATTCGTGCCTTGGCAAATCGGCGCGACGATGTGAG
>JBGTAU010000530.1:0-18695 GCA_041749675.1 Rhizobiaceae bacterium
ACACAATCGGGAGCTTACGAGTGGCCACTATTTCGAGTGAAAAGCAAAAAAACGACAGTGCACCAAGAGGTCGTAAAGCCGACAAAGAAACGCGTCGCCAGCAGCTCATTGATGCCACGATAGAATCGCTTGCGAAGCGTGGCTATTCTGAAACTACAATGGCAGATATTTCCGATGGTGCGGGCCTGTCTCGCGGCATCGTGAATTTCTATTTCGATAGCAAAGAGAAGTTGCTGATTGAAACGCTGCAGTATCTATCTGACGACTATGCCGGCCATTGGCGCAACGCTTTTGAGCGAGCACCGAACTCGCCGGCCGCAAAACTCAATGCATTGGTTGCTGCGGATTTTGATCGCAAGATTTGTACCAAAAAGACGCTCGCGGCGTGGTGTGCTTTTTGGGGGGAAGCCAAGTCCCGCCCAACCTACCAGTCACTGTGCGGTGCGCGTGATCTCGCCTATCAGAATCTATTTGTCGATCTTTGCACAGAACTGAACGACGACGGCGGCTACGGTCATGATGCGGAAGCGATCGCTTTTGCCGTGCTCGCCATGCTGGAGGGATTGTGGCATCGGTTGATGATGGGCGGTGACGGGCTTAATCCCGAAAAGGCCTGCAAAGTCGCACAACGTCTACTGCTCACCTGCTTTCCGCGTCATTACGGTCTAAGCAGCAGCGGAACTGTAATCGTAACGACCTGATCCAGTCAAACTGTCGATGCATTGCGCATACGGTCATTGACTACGGTAAGGTCTTCGCCATCAGGCTCGACATCTAGATTGGCAATCGGCAACTGCTCTCGAATATGATCATGGTGGGCACGCACTCCATATTCGAGATCGGACAAATAGAAGCCCTTGAACGCACGAGATTTCATGGCCTCGTTGGACCAGAGGGTCAACTGGATGTCTTCAGCAGTAGTGTCGCGGTCAATGCGCGAGACGAGGTAGCGGGCAAGCCTTGTTTTGCGCGTTTCTTTCTTGCGATGATAAACCCGCCCTCGCACCAGTGTTCGGTCGATTGCCATGGGCAGGTCCTGATAGAACTGAAATGTTTCTGGTGTGACCGAGATAACCGTGTTCGGGAATAGGCCCCAATAGATCCAAGCCTTTTGCAAATCTTGCGGCAAGTACGGTTTGTCTTCTTGAAAATTCACGTAATGGCGCACACTCCAACGACGTCCAGCATGCGGATTGTAAGTAGCAAATGAGCGGCTGACCCCCTTGGTCATCGGCTCGTCGTAATAGGTCGATCCGTACAAATCTTGCAACGCTGGATGCGCCATCGCGACATGATAACCCTCGTTGTCCACGTCACGCACAGACTTCCAGTTGACCGCTGAAACGGATGACCAAGAGCCACTTTGCGAGGCCGCATCATCAGTCAAATACGGGCTGATTTCAGCCTCATATGGAGCCAGCATTTCAGCGACGGAGGGTTGCGGACCAGGGTTGAAACGGATAAAAATCAGCCCGTGCCAGATCTCACTCTGTAGCGGCTGCAGACCATATTCCACCTTGTCTAGTTCAGGAAAAGTTTTCGGACGCGCCGCGCCACGCAACGTCCCGTCAAGATTGTAGACCCAGCCGTGAAACGGACAGACAAATGCATTGCTGCAATGGCCAGCATCATCTGTCACCACGCGGGAGCCGCGGTGGCGACACATATTGTTGAAAGCGCGGATCACACCATCCTTACCGCGCACAATCAGCGCCCTTTCTTCGGCAAGATCAAACGTTAAGTAATCACCCGGCTTCGCGACATCGGATACATGACCTACCAACTGCCAATGCGTCAAAAACAGTGCGCGTATCTCCAGATCAAGAAATGCCTTGCTGTGATAGGTCCATGCAGGCAGCCCTCGGCGATCCCATTCTTGCGGCACCATGTTTGCGGCTAGCGTCATAACAACACCGTTCTTTTTGTTGAATGCTCATTCAATTTAGGCTGAAAAATTGTTCATGGCAATACGCGTCTCGCTCTAATTCTTTTCTCTGCAATTCAAGAAATCGAAATTTTCAATACCAGTGCTTGGATCGGTCGCATGAAAAAGATTGGTGTTCCAACCCAACAAAAAACAAGGGCGCATGTGTCTTTGTTCACAAGGCCTGCGACAATTGAGTTACTCTCATTGTTGTACTCACGTGCCCATAGGCAACGTCATCGGCGTATCACAGACGACGGATTACAAGACTATGAATTGCGCTCCACCAATTCCAAGAACAGCGCGGCGTGATCCAGATCGCCGCCGTTTTGTGTATTGACCAGCGTGTCAAACCGGTCGCGCAGCGCAGTCGCAAGTGGAAGTGCAAGGTCGAAGCTATCAGCGGATGACAAAAGATTGTTCAAATCTTTCAACTGAAACACTGAGCGTCCACCCGGCACGAAATCACGTTCTTCCATGCGTTTGCCATGTTGTTGGAAAATAATCGAATCGGCAAACCCTCCCGCAAGCGCTTGGCGCAGTGCACCTTTGGCTAATCCCGCGCGCTCGGCCAGTAGAATGGCCTCCGCCACCGCGCCGATTGTCACAGCGACAATGCCTTGATTGGCGAGTTTGGCAATTTGCCCGCAGCCAGATGGTCCAACGTGAACAGCGCGACCCATGGCATTGAGGACGGGCTGCGCTTTCGAAAACGCAGCCACTTCCCCACCTGCCATAATAGCAAGCGTTGCAGCGTCAGCACCCTTTGTGCCGCCGCTGACAGGGGCATCCAGCGCAAGAACTTGCTGCTTTGACAATCGCGCAGCATGGTCACGGGCTTCCTCAGGCTTGATCGAACTCATATCGACAAACACCGCGCCACGCTTAAGCGCAGTGGCCACCGCTTGATCAAACATCAGCGCCGCAACAGCTGGCCCATCAGACAACATGGTGATAACAATATCGGCGCCGTGCACAGCCTCTTGCGCCGTGGCGGCAACCGCGCCGCCAAAAGCTTCGAGCGGTCTAGCTTTGTCTTGCGTGCGGTTCCACGCTGTGACTTTGAAACCAGCCTGCAATAAATTACGCGCCATGGGAAAACCCATCAGCCCAATGCCCAAAAATGCGATGCTTAAAGATTTGGCGCTCATCCTGCAGCGGCTCCATTGGCGGTGACGAACACGGAATATAGCGATTGGCGCGCAGTAATGAACAGTCGATTGCGCTTGGCTCCGCCAAAGGCAACGTTGGAGACCATTTCGGGGATCAGCACCTTGCCGATCAAAGTTCCGTCCGGATCAAAGCAATGCACGCCGTCGCCCGCGCTCGACCAAATCCGTCCAGCAAGATCAACGCGAAAACCATCGAACAGGCCGGAAGTGCAAGATGCGAAAACGCCTTTGTCTGATAATTGAATGCCATCAACCGCAAATTTGCGAATGTGCTTAGGGCCATTCTTTTTATGCGTTGCGCCCGTGTCGGCAATGTATAAAGTCTTTTCATCAGGAGAAAACGCCAGTCCATTGGGCCGTACAAAATCGCTTGCCACACGTGTTACTTTGCCGCTTGTCGGATCAACGCAATAGACATGGCAGCCGTCTTGTTCAGGTTCAGCAGCATCGCCTTCATAGTCACTGGATATTCCGTAGCTGGGATCAGTAAACCAAATCGTACCATCGCGGCGGACAACCACATCATTGGGCGAATTAAAGCGCTTGCCTTCAAAACGATCTGCAAGGACAGAAATAGACCCGTCAAAATTGGTGCGGGTGACCTGTCTGGTCAGGTGCTCGCAGGTTATCAGCCGACCTTGATAATCGACCGTGTTGCCATTGCAATTATTCGATGGATTGCGGAACGCAGACACAGACCCGTCCGTCTCATCATAGCGCATCAGGCGGTTGTTCGGGATATCTGAAAATAGCAAATAGCGACCGGCTGCAAACCATGCTGGCCCTTCCAGCCACCGCCCACCGGTCCAAAGTCGCTCGACAGCAACATGGCCAACGAAGCAGGCATTGAAGCGCTCATCCAATACTTCAAACCCTGTGCCTTCAACATCACCAAACATGGCATTCTCCTCAATCCGTGTTAGCGCTATCATTAGCAGGAAGGCATAGTCCTGCAAGTATTACCAGCATAGCTTTCCAGTTGAAGATCTATAAACAGTACTTGAGCCTTGAACTTGGTATCGCTAACATAATCGAATGAACAAAACAGACGCCGCGAAATCAAACGATGGTCAAATGCCAACGATGGCAGATGTAGCACGCCATGCGGGCGTTTCGTCTATGTCGGTTTCACGCGCGTTGAAGAACAATCAGCTGGTGTCTAAGGCCACCCGCGAACGCATCTTTAAAGCCATCGATGAACTTGGGTACGTTTTGGATTTATCGGCGGGCAGTCTTTCGTCAAAGCGCACCGGTTTTGTGGCGGCGATTGTGCCCTCAATCAACAATTCCAATTTTTCTGATACTGCGCGAGGCATTACGGATGAGCTGGAGAAAACAGGCCTACAGCTGCTGTTGGCCTACAATGAATATTCCAGCGAGCGCGAAGAAAAGCTGATCGAAGCTATGCTGCGCCGCCGCCCAGAAGGCATTATTTTAACCGGCGGCATACACACGGATCGCGCACGTCGTATGTTGGAAAATGCTGCGATCCCCGTCGTGGAAACATGGGATATTCCAGCCAAACCAATAGACCAAGTTGTCGGCTTTTCCAATGCCGATGCCATGTCGTTGCTCGTGCGAACACTGGCGGCCAAAGGGTATCGCAGGTTTGCTTATGTTGGCGGCACCACCGAGCGCGATACCCGCGGCAACCAAAGACGCATTGGCTTTCAAAGCGCAATTGCCGCGCTGGGATTGCCAGAAGGGCGCGTTGTTTCATTTGGCGTTCCACCCATTTCGATGGAGCAAGGGGCGCAGGCGATGGCCAGCGTGCTGGAGCAATGGCCGGATACGCAAGTTACGATTTGTGTGTCTGATCTGTCCGCCTTTGGCGCTATGATGGAGTGCCAGCGCCGCGGGTTGAATGTTCCTAAAGATATCGCCATTGCAGGCTTTGGTAATTATGAAATTGCCGCCTGTTCACATCCGCGCCTCACCTCGGTGGATATTGAATGTTACGAGATCGGCAAACTCGCGGCGAAGAAACTCATCAGCACCATTCAAAGTCCAGACGACGCTGATCGACGTGAAATTATTCTAACAAACATTCGAGTCGTCGAAAGGGAAAGCACATGAGCGGATTTACGATTGATGCAGTCAAGCTAACGCACAAAGGCGCATTGGCATTGCTCGATGCGGCCATCACCAAGGCGACAAGCATGGGCGTTCCGCAGTGCATCATCGTGGTAGATACATCGGGTGAAGTAATAGCCAGCGTGCGTATGGACGGCGCTAAGTTCTTAAGTCTGCGTACCGCCCATGCAAAAGCCCGCACTGCTGCATCATCAAATAACAACACAGGCGCACTTGGCAACGAAGCGGCGATGGCTGCGTCGATCTCCTCCAAGGGCGGCATGACATTGCTCAAAGGTGGCCTGCCTATCCGCTTCAACGGTAAACTGGCCGGTGGGATTGGGGTCGGTTCTGGTACAGGCGATGAGGATGTGGAAGTGGCACGTGCAGCGCTGGCGGCGATTGGGGCGGATGCGGTTTAATGCGGTTTAACTAAAATCCAACTGCACCTTCATCGATTTAGACCGATCATTGGCCGCCTCAAATGCAGCGACAGCGTCCGTAATTGGGTAGATCCCCGTCAACAAGGGTTTTAAATCCACGCGCTTTTTGTTGATAAGATCCACCGCCAAACCAAACTCTTCGTGAAAACGAAATGAGCCTCGAATTTCGAGTTCTTTGGAGACAATCAGATTTTGCGGAATGGCAATATCGCCGCCAAGACCCAGCTGCATCAGGATAGAACGCGGCTTCAAAACTTCGATGCCCGCGCGTAAAGCACGTTCATTGCCAGAAGCTTCAAACATCACGTCGAACGAGCCTTTGTTTGTTCCATAAGCCGCAAGTTTTTCTGGGTTAGTCGCAACATTGATCACGCGGTCTGCACCCGCCTTCAAGGCCATTTGCAAAACGCCGTCCATCACATCAGTGGCGACGATTTCCGCCGCACCATGGGCGCGGGCTGCGACGATGCACAGCGTACCAATCGGCCCGCAGCCCGTGACCAGGACGCGCTTGCCCAAAAGCGAACCGGCGCGATTGACGGCATGAAGCGTGACAGCAAAAGGTTCGGCAAACGCCGCTTCGTTGATCGACACGCCATCGTCTATTTTATGGCACTGCCAATGATTGGCCACGAGGCTTTGTGAGAAAGCACCCTGCACATGGGGCATGCGCATGGCTGAGCCATAAAAGCGCATGTCGAGGCACTGATTTTGCTGGCCTTTGAGACAGTATTGGCAGGCATTGCAAGGCTTAGACGGAGAGACAGCAACACGGTCGCCGACCGCTAGACTGGAAACGCCAGCACCCAATGCCGTGATCACTCCCGCGATTTCGTGGCCGAGTATCATCGGCTCTTGCAAACGGATCGCACCAAAACCACCATGATTGTAATAGTGCAAATCAGAGCCGCAAATGCCGCCAGCTTGAATGGCAATCTGCACTTCGCCAGTGCCCGCAGTGCTTGGCTCTCGTTCTTCGAGCCGGAGATCTTTCGCGGCGTGAATGACAACAGCTTTCATTTTCAATCCTTTAAACGACGGGCGTAATGAGCGCTTTACCAGCAAAATGCGCCGCTAAATTATCGCGCACCAATTGCCCCATTGCTTTGCGGGTTTCGACCGTGCCGGACGCATGATGGGGATGCAGCGCCACATTTTCTAAAGTGAAAAATCGTTGATCAATGTTTGGCTCGTTCCAGAACACATCAAGACCAGCCGCCTTGATCGTTTTCTCTTCAAGTACTTTGATCAATGCGTTTTCGTCGACAGTCGAGCCACGCGAAACATTGACCAAGATACCGTCAGGTCCAAGCGCGCTGAGCACGTCAGCGTTGATGATGTTTTTCGTCCCATCACCGCCAGACAAAGTCACGACCAGAAACTCGCAAGACTGGGCCAGCTCAATGAGCGAGGTGACATGGCGATAAGGTAGTTCTGTTTTGGCATTACGCGAGAAATACGAAATCTCACAGTCAAATGCGGCCAAACGTTTTGCGGTCGCAATGCCGATGCGGCCCATGCCAGCGATGCCAACTTTTTTGCCGCTGACTTTTGTGACCAATGGCAAACCGGCAGAAGGCCAAGCGCCACTGCGCACCAATTGATCTCCCTGTGGAATTTTGCGAGCAGCCGCCAGCAATAATGCGACGGCAATGTCGGCAACATCGTCAGTTAAAACATCCGGAGTATTGGTGACTTTGATCGAATGCCCACGCGCATGTACCAGATCGACGGCATCCGTACCTACGCCAAAAACTGAAACCACTTCAAGATTGGGCAACTGGCGCATCAGGTCTGCACTCGCACCAAGATCGCCGCGCGTAGCAATCGCACGAATCTGTTGCCCATGTTCGGCTAGAAAATCAGCTTTATTGTCAGCTTCAAACAAACGCAAAAGTTCATAGTCTTGGGCAAGCGCTTCCATATCCCAAAGCGGAAAAACACCGGTCATCAATAAGACTGGACGCACACTTGAACCTGTCATGATGTCTCCAAGAAACAATTTTCTCTTGATTATGTTATCGCTAACATTTATGTCAAGGCAATTCGTGTGTGCAAAAAATGTGCTAAGTTTTTGTTAGAAAATAAGAGAGTGACATTGAAATGAGTGGCCTATTTGATCTAACGGGCAAGCGCGCTTTGATCACAGGTTCGGGTCAAGGAATAGGACTTGCCCTTGCTAAGGGTTTGGCACAGCATGGCGCTGAAGTGGTTCTCAACGGACGCACTGCGCAGCGTCTGGCAGATGCAGAAAAACAAATGGCGGCCATTGGCGCGAAAGTATCCTCGTCGTTGTTTGACGTGACAATTGCGCAAGAAGTCACCAAAGCAATCGATACAATCGAAGCAGACATTGGCCCCATTGATATTTTGATCAATAATGCAGGCATGCAGTTCCGTGCGCCGCTGGAAGAATTTCCCGAAGATAAGTGGAACCAATTGTTGGCGACCAACATTTCGTCAGTGTTCTTTGTTGGACAAGCAGTCGCGAGGCATATGATTAAGCGCGGACGCGGTAAAATTATCAACATCGCCTCCGTGCAAAGTGAACTCGCGCGGCCCAACATTGCACCTTACACCGCTACCAAAGGTGCGGTGCGCAACTTGACCAAAGGCATGGCAACGGACTGGGCAAAGTATGGCCTCAACGTCAATGCCGTTGCACCGGGCTATTTCAAAACACCGCTCAATCAGGCGTTGGTCGATAATCCTGAATTTTCATCTTGGCTCGAAAAGCGCACCCCCGCTGGCCGCTGGGGCAATGTAGAAGAATTGGTTGGCGCTACGGTTTTCTTAAGCTCGGATGCTGCCTCTTTTGTGAATGGACATGTGCTCTATGTCGATGGTGGCATCACTGCCTCGCTCTAAGTGCCCGCCGCTCATCGTGATGGGTGTGAGCGGATGCGGGAAATCAAGTGTTGGGGAAGCGCTGGCTGCACATTTTGCTGTAGCATTTATAGAGGGCGACGCCATGCATCCGCCCATCAACATAGCCAAAATGAGTGCAGGCATTCCGCTCAACGACGATGATCGCAGCCCGTGGTTAGACGCGCTCGCGGAGCGCCTGAGAAGTGACGCAGCAGCGCACGGCGGGGCGGTCGCAAGCTGCTCAGCCTTGAAAGTGACATACCGCGACCGGTTGCAGGCCATTGCGGGCGATGAAACCAGATTTGTATTCTTAGATTGCAGTCGTGAAACGCTCGAGCGCAATCAGTCGCGACGCCAAGGTCACTTCATGCCAAAAACTTTGCTCGACAGCCAATTGGCAACATTAGAACCACCTCATGATGAACCGCGAGCGATCATTGTTGATGGCAATCAACCTTTTGACGACGTGATCCAATCGATCTTAGCAAAGCTGCAATAAGGAGCCTAAAATGGCCGGCCAAACATCATCGATTGCAATTATCGGCGCAGGCATAATGGGCAGCGCGATTGCCTCAAGACTGCTAGAATGCGGCCAAGAGGTGCGGGTTTTTGATCTTGATGCGAGCAAAGTCGCAGCACTAGTTTCAAACGGCGCAATTGCTTCTGAGAGCGTTTTGAGCGCGACGCAAGACAGCGACTTTCTCATTCTCAGTCTCAATCATGCAAACATTGTACGCGCTGTGGTCTTTGGTAAGGACGGCGTTGCCAGCGCCGCTAATTCGCAAAAGCTGTTGATCGATATGAGTTCGATTGACCCAGGCGAAACGCGGGTGATGGCGAGGCGGCTGACTGACGAGACAGGCATGAAATGGTTGGATTGTCCGCTTTCCGGTGGCGTACCGGGTGCGCTTGCTGGGCGGCTCACCATCATGGCGGGCGGTGATGCAGCCGATTTTGAGCGGGCGCGAACGGTGATGACACATCTGGCAGCCAATTATACTTTAATGGGGCCAAACGGGGCAGGGCAGACGGTCAAGTTGATCAATCAATTGTTCTGTGCCGTGCAATTTCAAGCAGTCGCCGAAGCAGTTAAACTGGCTGAGGCGGGCGGTGTGGATGCCGCCGCCATTCCCGCCGCGCTCAAAGGCGGACGAGCAGACAGCGCCATCATGCAAGAGTTTATGGGAAAGTTTGCGCGACGCGATTACACCCCAACAGGGCGTATCGATAACATGATGAAAGACTTGGATTCGCTGCAAGCCTTTGCCTTATCCACACGAACACCTTTGCCTATGACGGGGCAACTAGTCGAGATTCATCGCCTGCTTTGTGCTGCTGGATTAGGCGCAAAAGATTCAGCTGAAATGATGCGCTTGCTCGATGGCGACTTGACATAATCCAATCGATTTTATTGAGCCAAACACAAATTCTGTGTTGACTCTCCGCAAATGTTATCGATAACATGTTAGCGATAACGTGCTTTGGGAGGAGTTCGCGCTTTGCAGGAAAACCTGATCGAATTCAGGTCTATCACCAAACGCTTTGGCGGGACCAAGGCGTTGAGTGATGTTTCGTTGCAATTGGGCAAAGGCGAAATTTTGGCATTGCTCGGCGAAAATGGCGCAGGCAAATCAACACTTATCAAGACGCTTGCCGGCATCCATAAAGCAGATGAGGGCGAAATCCTGTTTCGCGGTGAGCCTTATGCGCACCGCCCGCCGAAACCCAATGAACGGCAAAAAGTGGCGTTCATTCATCAAGATCTTGGATTGATTGAATGGATGACGGTGGCTGAAAATGTTGGTCTTGCCCAAGGTTTTTCGCTGAAAAACAAACTCATTGATTGGAATGGAACCGAGCGACGCGCAAAGGCAGCGCTGGAATTAGTCGGCTGTGATTTCGATCCGAGCACGCGCGTTCAAGACCTATCGCGGACTGAAAAATCTCTCGTTGCCATCGCCCGCGCGCTGGCGGTTGAGGCCGATGTGCTGGTCCTTGACGAGCCGACGGCAAGTCTACCAGCGGACGAAGTCGAACGCTTGTTTGCCGCATTGCGCCCACTGAAAGCGCGCGGCGTCGGCATGATTTATGTCTCGCATCGCCTCGATGAAATATTCAAAATTGCCGACCGCGTCGCTGTATTGCGCGATGGAAAACTGGTGGGCGATAAGCAGATTCGCGACACCAATTCACGCGATTTGGTTGAGATGATTGTTGGTCGCGCAACATCGGAATTGTTCGTGAAAGCAAAGACCAGCGCAGGCGCGGTCCGCCTGGCCGTATCCAACATGGTGACAAGCGATGCCGGGCCGGTATCGTTTGAATTGCGCGAAGGTGAGTTGCTTGGTCTTGTGGGTCTGCGCGGTGCTGGACAAGAAACAGTTGGCCGTGCGCTATTTGGCGCGGAAGCATTTTCCGGTTCGGTATTGCTGAACGGTGAGAAGCCTGACCTTTCCTCAACCATCGCCGCCATGAAATCAGGCGTTGGCCTTATTGCCCGAGACCGCACAGAAGAGTCTGTCGCGCTGTCCCTATCGATCCGCGAAAACATGTACATGAACCCAGGGGCCTCAGGGCGCGGGCTACTTTCTTTTATGACGTCGAAGTTAGAGGCCGAAAAAACGCGAATTGCTGGCGCAACATTGGGCCTTCGCCCCAATGATCCGTCGTTGCCCATTGAAGCCCTGTCTGGTGGCAATCAACAAAAAGTTGTCGTTGGCCGGTGGGTGCTCACGGGCCGCAAATTATTGATTGCAGAAGATCCGACTGCGGGCGTCGATGTCGGTGCGAAGGCCGAAATCTACAAGCTCATTGCGCAAGCCTTGGAAGCAGGACTTGCGGTCGTGGTGGTCTCGACAGACTTTGAAGAAGTTGCCCACATTTGCCATCGCGCACTGGTTTTCTCGCGTGGTCGTATCGTTGAAGAACTTACCGGCACTCAGTTGACGACGGCCAGCCTGATCCACGCGGCTTCCGCATCAGAGGCGGCATGAAACACAGGATGAACCCATGAATTCGATCCAATCAACAGCGCTAGAGCCGACCAAGAGCGAGTTGGCCACACTGACAACAGGGCAGAAAATTGGACGCTTAATTCCCGTTTACGGACTTGTGCTGCTGACTGTATTTTTAATCCTGCTGTTCTCGATCCTGTTGCCCAACACATTTCCAACAGTCCTCAATCTGCGTTCGATCATTTCGGACAAGGCCATTATCGCGCTTTTATCACTGGCCGCAATGATACCGATGGCATCGGGACGCATTGATCTCACGGTTGGTTACGGCATCGTGCTTTGGCATATTTTAGCAATAAGCTTGCAAACGGCATACGGATTACCTTGGCCGTTGGCAGTAGCGATTGTGCTGGTTCTCGGCGCGTTTACCGGATTCTTGAACGGACTTCTCGTCGAAATCGCCAAGATTGATTCCTTTATCGCAACGCTCGGAACCGGTACTGTCATCTATTCGTTGGCGCTTTGGTACACGGGTGGACGTCAAGTCGTCGGCGTGCTTCCCGAAGGCTTTTTGGCTCTTAACGGCACCATGATATTTGGTCTGCCGATCACCGGTTTTTATGTACTGATCATTGCACTCATCATGTGGCTTGTTTTGGAATATACGCCTGTTGGCCGCTATCTTTATGCCATTGGCGCCAATCCAAAAGCGGCGGCGCTGAACGGCATACCCGTGCAAAAATTTGTAATGGGTGCATTCATTACGTCCGGACTTTTGGCTGCGCTCACCGGTGTTTTGCTCGCATCAAAATTGCGCATCGGACAGGCCAGTGTCGGGCTCGAATATTTGTTACCAGCACTGGTTGGCGCATTCCTTGGTTCCACCACTATTAAACCTGGTCGGGTCAATGTCTGGGGCACGTTAATCGGCGTCATCATCTTGGCCGTCGGCATTTCCGGCATCCAACAATTCGGAGGTTCGTTTTTTGTCGAACCTCTGTTCAACGGCGTAACTCTGCTGATTGCCATTGGCATCGCTGGCTATGCCCAAAGAAAGCGCGGGGCGGTGATTAAGCTGCCACGCACGAACCAAACCGTGCCCACAGAGCAAACTGGGCAAGGCAAATAATGCGATTTCACAAAAGGGAGAACTGAAATGATCCGCAGAGACCTATTGAAATACAGCGTTGCAGCTTTAGCGCTGACATTTGCTGCTCCATCATTTGCAGACATGATGGCTGAAGCACAGGCTGTCGTCGATAAATATGCAAGCAAAGTTGACAAGTGGGATGGGCCAACAACTGGGCCAAAGGGCGCAGATGGTAAAACCATCGTCGTCCTTGGCGCTGACTTGAAAAACGGCGGAATCTTGGGCGTGACCAAGGGCGTTGAAGAAGCTGCAGCCGCACTTGGATGGAAGGTCAATGTGCTGGATGGCGCAGGCTCCATTGGCGGGCGCACAGCAGCGTTCGGTCAAGCCCTCGCGCTCAAACCAGATGGCATTGTCATCAATGGCTTTGATGCGGTGGAGCAAAAGCCTGCCATGGAAGAAGCCAAAAAAGCTGGCATTCCTATGGTATCTTGGCACGCTGGGCCGACCGTTGGTCCCATCGACGAACTGGGCGTGGTAGCAAACGTTGGTACCGATGCTATGGAAGTATCCAAGTCCGCCGCTGACTGGGCTTTCATCGACGCTAAAGGCAAGCCCGGGGTCATTATCTTCACTGACTCGACTTACGCCATCGCAATTGCAAAAGCTGACCGCATGAAAAAGGAGATCGAAGATCTTGGCGGTACTGTTTTGGAATATGTTGACACACCAATCGCTGAAACATCGCAGCGTATGCCGCAGCTGACCACCTCGCTGTTGCAGAAGTATGGTGATAAGTGGACGCACTCGCTGGCCATTAACGATCTATATTTCGACTTCATGGGCCCATCGCTGGCGTCAGCCGGTAAGAAGGGCACTGACGCGCCGATCAACGTTTCTGCCGGTGATGGTTCCGAATCTGCCTATCAGCGCATTCGAACAGGCCAGTTCCAGACTGTAACGGTGGCCGAGCCATTGAACCTTCAGGGCTGGCAATTGGTAGACGAACTGAACCGCGGCATGGCGGGAGAAAAATGGTCCGGCTATCTTTCTCCCCTCCACGTCGTCACCTCAGCCAACGTTGAATTTGACGGCGGCCCCAACAACGGTTTTGATCCAGGCAATGGTTATCGCGACGAATACAAAAAAATCTGGGGCAAATAAGAAATTGGTTTGATGGCCAGCCAGTGGCGTCTTGCTGTGCACCGGTGCTCACGTACTAAAGTACGCTGTGCTTCGGTGATCGCAAGTCACCACTATCTGACTCATCAAACCAAATTCTCAGTTTGAGCTTGAATAACAAGCACCAGTTCCGGCGGCAGTGATGTTGCCGGATATCCCCTTACGAGAAAGTCTTGTAATGATTATCCGCTATGCATTGTTCGAAGGCGAAATTCATCAGGGCAAAGAAATTGAATTCCGCGCTTTTGTCAAAGAACGTCTTGTGCCGCTGTGGACCCAATTTCCGGGCGCGACAGAAATACGCGTTTTAGACGGGCTGGACCGCGATGACGGCGCACCTGTTTATGCGATGGCCTTGGCGATCTGCTATCCTGATATGGCAGGTGTTGATCGAGCCTTACAATCGGCTGTTCGCACCCAAAGCCGCGAAGTTACCGGCGAGCTGCTCAAGCTTTTCACCGGCAAAGTTCATCATCATTTGTTTGACGCCAGTGAGTACGCGCCTGTCGGAGTTTAGCTGAGCGTACGAGCGACTGCCTTTGCCCAGCCTTTAAGCTTTGCGCTGCGCGATTTGCTGTCCATTGCGGGTTCAAAACGCTTCTGCGCTTTCCAAGATTTCGAAAACGCCGCTTGGCTAGGCCAAACGCCGGCGTAAGATCCGGCCAGCCAAGCCGCGCCGAGCGCCGTGGTTTCCATCACCACAGGACGGTCAACTGGCGCGTTCAAAATGTCGGATAGTCTTTGCATGGTCCAATCAGATGCCACCATGCCGCCGTCCACACGCAACACAGTATTGGCGTTCGCGCCTTTCCAATCCTTATGCATAGCCGCAATCAAATCTTGCGTTTGAAACGCGACGGATTCGAGCGTTGCCTTGGCAAGCTCTGCCGGACCAGAATTACGTGTGAGGCCGTAGATTGCCCCACGTGCATCCGCATCCCAATAGGGCGCACCGAGCCCGACGAAAGCCGGAACCAAGATGACGTCTTGTGTCGGATCTGCGCTTTGTGCCAACGCACCTGTGTCACCTGCAGATTTGATAATCTTCAAACCATCGCGCAGCCATTGCACGCCCGCGCCCGCAATGAAGATCGAGCCTTCCAAAGCGTAAGTGGTCTTGCCATTGAGGCGATAAGCAATGGTGGTCAGCAACCGGTTTTTCGAGCGCACAATATCAGCGCCAGTATTAAGAAGCGCAAAGCAACCAGTGCCGTAGGTAGACTTCATCATGCCCGGTTCAAAACAGGCTTGGCCAATAGTGGCAGCATGTTGATCACCTGCCACACCTAGAATCGGAATGGCCGCGCCAAATAATTTGGAATCGCACACTCCATACTCGTCGGCGCAGTCTTTTACCTCAGGCAGCATGGCAGCGGGTATGTTGAAGATTTTGAGTAGCTCACTATCCCATTCGTTTTTCACAATATTATAGAGCAGCGTGCGCGAAGCATTGGTAGCGTCAGTGGCGTGCACCTTGCCGCCAGTTAACCGCCATATCAAAAAGCTATCTATGGTCCCAAACAGCAGTTCGCCCTTGGCGGCGCGCTTGCGGGCATTTGGGACTTTATCGAGCAGCCAAGAGAGTTTTGTGCCGGAGAAATAAGGATCGAGTAAAAGCCCAGTCTTCTTGGTGAACAGCGGCTCAAGGCCTTGTTTTTTCAATTTCTGACAAAGCGCAGCCGTGCGGCGATCTTGCCAGACGATGGCATTGTGAACAGGTTTACCGGTCGCCTTATCCCAAACAGCCACGGTCTCACGTTGATTGGTGATGCCAATTGCAGCGATATCGCTGGCTTGTAACGCGGCTTTTTTCAAAGCTGTTTTGATTGAGAAAACAACTGATTTCCAAATTTCTTCTGGATCATGCTCCACCCAACCAGATTGTGGAAATATCTGTGTGAATTCCTTTTGGCCGGTGCCAATCGGCTGCATTGATTTATCAAATACAATCGCGCGCGTCGAAGTCGTGCCCTGATCAATGGCCAGAATATTTCCGCTCATTTAAACCGGCCTCCCAACCAGCAACGCAGCAAAGCTGCCGAGACAAATTAAAATTTATGATGTCTTATTTTGTATGTATTCGCCAAGTGCCTTTTGAGCAGCCGCATCAGTGACCAATCCCGCCTTGGTGCGACGCCATAAAATGTCTTCCGCTTCTTGCGCCCACTCATGGGCCATCAGATAATCAACTTCGCCTGCAGTTAAGTCGGGGCCAAACTGCAGCCCGAGGTCTGTCAATGATTTTGCATTGCCAAGCAAAATGCGCGCCTTGGTGCCATACAATCGCGCCAGACGCGTGGCACGACGTTGATCAAGAAATGGATAGTCGCTAATCAGAGATTGTACCAGCGCGTTAAATCCCGTGACCGGAAAATCGCCGCCAGGCATCGTGCCATTCTTGGTCCAACTTTCGCCCTTGGCGCCGAGCACTGCTTCGATCTTTTCCATCACATGCTCAGCCAATCGCCGATATGTGGTGATCTTACCACCAAAAATATTGAGGACAGCGCCATTGTCACGTGTGCCATCGACTTTAAGCACATAGTCGCGCGTGGCCTCTTGCGCCTTGGATGCACCGTCATCAAACAGCGGGCGCACGCCGGAATAGGTCCAGACGATGTCGTCGCGCGTGACGGGCCGCTTAAAATATTCGCTCGCCGCATCGCACAGATAGTCGGTTTCTTTGTCCGTGATTTTTACATCCTTGGGATCGCCGACATAGTCTTGGTCAGTCGTACCAATCAGAGTGAAATCGCGCTCATAGGGAATTGCAAAAATGATCCGATTGTCGGCGTTCTGAAAAATATAGCATTTGTCATGATCAAACATGCGTTTCACGACGATGTGGCTGCCTTGCACGAGCCGCACATTATGAGCATCGTTTTTGCCCAAAGCATTACCAATAATCTGATCAACCCATGGGCCGCCCGCATTGATCAACATGCGCGCCTGCACGGCTTGTTGCTCACCCGTGCGTGTATCCAGTGTTTGTATAGTCCAATGATCGCCCGTACGTTCGGCTTTAACAACCTTGGTGCGCGTGCGGACAATTGCACCGCGGTCGGCGGCATCGCGCGCGTTTAATACCACAAGCCTTGCATCATTGACCCAGCAGTCTGAATATTCAAATGCTTTGGAAAACAATGGCTTTAACGGTTTGCCCGATACATCCGATGACATATCAAGGGTCTTAGTTGCCGGAAGTAATCTTCGTCCACCGATATAGTCATAGATCAATAGACCTAGCCGCAAAAACCAAGCAGGGCGAAGACCCTTGTGATGGGGCAGCACGAAGCGCAACGGCCAAATAATATGTGGTGCATTAGCCCACAACACTTCGCGCTCCATCAGCGATTCGCGCACCAGCCGAAATTCATAATGTTCCAGATAGCGAAGGCCGCCATGAATAAGCTTCGTAGACCAAGACGATGTGCCCGACGCCAAGTCGTTCATCTCGGCGAGCATGACCGAGTAGCCACGACCAACCGCATCGCGCGCGATGCCACATCCATTAATGCCGCCGCCGATTATGAAAAGATCATAGATCATCGCGCTCATGCTGCCACCGCTGTCGCTTCCTGCCCCGCTATAACTATTTCTACACCGTGTGTTTGGCAGATATCGGTGATTTGCTGGGACGGCTCAAGATCAGTAACAAACACATCAATCATTGAAAAGTCGGCTATCTTTACCGGAGCGGTGCGTTCAAATTTCAAGCTATCTGCTACCAAAATAGTTTTTCGCGCATGCGAAATTATGGCCTGCGAGACTTTCACTTCGCGAAAATCATAGTCCAAAATCGACCCATCGTGATCTATCGCGGATGCACCAATAATTGCGTAGTCGACTTTGAATTGCTTGATGAAGTCCACGGTTGCTTCGCCCATGATGCCGCCGTCAGAATGACGTACAACACCGCCCGCAATTACAACTTCTGCGGAAGGCGCGTCACGCAAAATGTTGGCCACATTGATATTGTTGGTGATAACCATCAGCCCTTGATGACGCCGTAGCGCGAGCGCGACTTGTTCAGTCGTGGTGCCGATATTAAGGATCAGCGACGAGTTGTCCGGAATGAGCTTTGCAGCCGTTATGCCGATCAGTTGCTTGCTGTCCGCGGCCAATGTGCGCCGCGCGTCATATGCAAAGTTAGTCACGCCTGATGGGTAAATCGCTCCCCCATGAATGCGCTGCAAAAGCTGACGTTCGCACAGGTCATTGAGGTCTTTACGAATCGTTTGCGGCGTCACATCAAAGCGGCTTGCGAGCAATTCAACGTCCACGCGCCCCCTTTGGCGGGCGATTTCCAAAATATCTGTCAAACGCGGATGAAGCGGTTCCAACTGTATTCCCCGATAAATTTTCGTTTTTCTTCTTTTTGCGCGTTAATTCGAAATACGCAAGCTAAAACGAACATATTGCACTGCACAAATTGCGAAAAATTTCTCTTGACGTTCAATTGCTTTCGTATCAGGTTCAATTGTCCGACCAAAAAAGCGGATGGCATCGGGAGATTGCCGAACAATCTGGCGAGATACGCAACGGAGGAGAAAACCAATGAAGAGGCACCTTATGGTGTCAGCGGCAGCCATTGCGCTGTTTGCTGCAACCGGTTCGGCCATGGCAGATATGGCCGCTGCAGAAAAATGGATCGGCGAAGAGTTTCAGCCGTCCACGCTGTCTAAAGAAGACCAAATGAAAGAAATGGAATGGTTCGTCAACGCCGCCAAACCTTTCGCTGGCATGGAAATCAACGCACTGTCCGAAGGCATTCCAACACATACATACGAATCAACAGTGCTTACAAAAGCCTTTGAAGAAATCACCGGCATCAAGGTAAACCATCAGATCCTTGGCGAAGGCGAAGTTGTGCAAGCTGTGCAAACACAGATGCAAACCAACCGCAACCTTTATGATATTTACGTAAACGACAGTGACTTGATTGGCACTCACTCACGCCTGCAACTCGCCGTCAATCTTTCGGACTTT